>CAZTPV010000179.1:0-4379 GCA_964615085.1 uncultured Desulfurococcales archaeon | reverse complement strand
CATACGGCAATAAATAAAACCCCCTTAAGGAAAAGTAGAACTATAAGTACTGGGGCCTTGATGGGCAGGTCGCTCAGCCTGGAAGAGCGCACGGTTGGCATCCGAGAGGTCCCGGGTTCAAATCCCGGCCGGTCCACCACCCCCCACGCAACTTCTAAAAACCCCTAATTAGTTTAGAAAATGAGAACTATGTTGGAGTGCCGCGGTAGTATAGCCCGGCCTAGTATGCGGGCCTGCCAAGCCCGTGACCCGGGTTCAAATCCCGGCCGCGGCGCCACCCCTTCTCTCCCTAATTCCCTGGTGCTTCGTGGAAGTACAAGGTTTGTACTGCGTCGTTCATAGCGATTTAAAATCTTAAACTTACCTCAAGTAGTTGGGGGCTTGAGATGCACCACAAAACTATTACACGTTTAACTCTAGCGCCTTTAATACTAATTATCACGATCGCAATGATCCAAACATACATCTTAAGTGCCCATGAAGAGTCCTCTACACACGATATAGTCATTGCTACAAACATAACTTTAACACGTTCAAATCCAACATACTCTGTGAGCCTAAGTGAAGATCTCATTAAACTACTTGCGAACTCAAGCAATATAGTACTACATGTCATCATAGGCTCTATAAAAGGCTATGTCAAGGGACTTTGTGTTGGAGTGGGCTTATCACCCAATTCTGCAAGCTATTGCATATACAATACTACTGTAGGGAAAGAGATATTCTTGCAAGTACCAGCTTACACGTTTAGAGCTGCAATTATATCTAATTTGAAAGTCTACATAACATTATCTGGTATATTTAGTCTTACAGGGAAAGGTGAAATTACTATAAAAAAGGTCTATTTAAGCTACCAAGGACACAAAATCCAGACAAAAATCACGCCAAAAACCACCCCAAAGACGGGAGTGACAATAACACGTACAGCCATAACTTACACTAACACTAGTTCAGGCTTAGAGAACGCAATAACGCTACTAGAGAAAGCTCTAAGAGAGAATAATGTTACACTAATGCACAAATATATCAAAGCAGCCATAAAATTACTAAGATCTATAGCCCTACAGAACAAATCAAGAATACTTCAGAAATCTGAGGCCACTCTTATATCAAACAATATCACTGAAGCAGCAATAAAATTAGCTAATAAACTCATGGAGACTGCAATCAAAGAGTACAACAATGGTAACTACAGTTTAGCATACCAATATGCTATGAAGGCACTCCTCTTGTATAAGCAGGCCTTAGAGGTCAGGATCATTGAACTTAAACTACTAGCCTACAATAGTACAGTGAGATGATAAGCATTATTCTATCACTGAAATGAGAATGGTAGCCGGGCGGGGATTCGAACCCCGGTCACGGGGGCCAGAGCCCCGCATCCTTGACCGCTAGACGACCCGGCTACCCCTTCCAAGTTAACCTTTTGCTATGTAGTTCTTTTTATGGTTTTAATACCTTACGTCTTACCCACTAAATACCAATTCAATTCATACACGTTATTGGATAGCTGTATAGAGGTTAATACCACATCTTAACGTATGTAGGAGTTGAACATGGAGGCAACAACTACCTTACGTTATGCTAGTAATACAAAGATAATTGTTAATGCATTATCCCTTCTAAACGCCATTAATGAGTTCATGGAGGTTGTTAATAAGTCTAGTGTTAGGGTAGATCTGCTCTCTAATCTTATAGCTAAGTTCTGTGTTGAAAGCTTTAATTCGGGTGTTAGCATTTCTAAACTAGCTAAGCTACATGTTACAAGATACCCTGCATCAATAGAGTATGTCGCCATAGCCTCTCGCATTGCTTACCGTCTATGTGGGACAAGAGATTAATACTTTTAAAAGGAAGAAGTCTACCTCCTTTTACATGGTGTAATTATGAGCGTTACCTATGCCTCGCTAGGTGAGCTAAAAGTTGGTAGCTACATAGTAATTGATGGCGAACCTTGTAGGATAGTTGAGATAACTAAGGCTAAGACAGGTAAACATGGAAGTGCTAAAGCTCATGTAGTAGCTATAGGCCTATTTACTGGAAATAAGAAGACTTTAACAGCTCCAGTTGATGCTAGAGTTGAAGTACCAATAATTAACAAAAGGCTTGGACAAATAATAGCTGATACCGGTGAAACTGTGCAGGTAATGGATCTAGAAACGTTTGAAACATTTGAGGTTGAAAAACCAAAGGATCCAAACTTAAGGTCAAGGATTGCTCCAGGCGCAGAGGTCGAGTACTGGGAGGTAATGGGCCGCAGGATGATTATGAGAGTTAAGCCTCCATCAACCTAAGCTTTTAAACCCCGCCATCATCTAGCTTGTAAGCTTAAACCATACAGCTCCAAGGTATTTATCAACACATTTACATTAGCTCCAACCATTGAAACCACGATAACCGATACTAGGTAGAACACGCAAAAACTAATTTGCTAGAGTAGATTGACATTTACATGAAGAAGGGTGTACTCTAGGTCATGCCAGGACTTGATGACCTAAGGATAGCAATTGCTAAGATAATGAGACGTGGAGGGAGCTACGAGAGGATAGTAAATGAATTCATACGTGACATACAAAGAGCACTAATAACAGCTGATGTTAATGTTAGACTAGTCTTCAATTTAACTAAAAGGATAAGAGAGAGAGCATTAAAGGAGAAACCACCGCCAGGCATTCTTCGACGTGATTGGCTTATCAAGATAACCTATGAGGAGCTTGTAAAGCTTTTTGGCGGAGATAGACATATTGACGTTCAACCACCCTATAGACCGTATGTTATAATGCTTGTTGGTGTACAGGGTAGTGGTAAGACCACTACTGCTGGTAAACTAGCATATTTCTACCGAAAACTAGGCTATAGAGTTGGCTTGATAGCTGCTGATACATTTAGGCCAGGAGCATATGATCAGCTTAAACAATTAGCTGATAAAGCTGGAGCACTATTCTATGGGGACCCCAACGCAAAAGATTCAATAAGAATCGCTGAAGAGGGTGTAAAGCTCCTTAAGGAAAAATGCGATATTATTATAATAGACACCGCTGGAAGACATGGCTATGGTGAAGAGGTTAAACTGCTAGAGGAGATGAAGGAGATAGCCAAAAGAGTTAAACCAGATGAAATAACGCTAGTCATAGATGCAACAATAGGTCAAAAGGCTTACGACCTAGCAAAAAGGTTTCATGAAGCTACCCCCATAGGGAGCATCATAGTTACTAAGATGGATGGCACTGCTAAAGGAGGTGGAGCACTCTCAGCCGTAGTAGCAACTGGAGCAACCATAAAGTTCATTGGAACAGGAGAAGACATTAGTGAAATAGAGGTCTTTAAACCAAAACGCTTTGTTGCAAGATTATTAGGGCTAGGCGATCTAGAAGGACTATTAGAGAGGGTTGAAAGTGCTTTAGGAGCCTCAAAACTGCAGGAAACCATAAATGAGATGTTAAAGGGGAAAATCAATTTCCGGATTATATATCGTCAAATTATGCAAGTTAGGAAGTTAGGACCATTTAAGAAGATTCTACAAATGATACCTGGAGCTGCAACAATACCTTTACCTTTAGAGGAGGTTGCTAAGCTAAGTGAGGAGAAAATGCGCAAATGGCTTGCAATAATAAATTCAATGACGTACGAGGAGTTAGATAATCCAAGCATAATTGATAAGTCGCGTATGAGGAGAATTGCTATTGGAGCTGGAGTTGAGATAGAGGATGTAAAGGAGCTAGTAAACTACTGTAAGTCCTTGCATAAAATCATTAGACAGCTTAAAAAACATAAGGATCTAAGCAAGCTTCTATCCCAGGGAAAATTAGGTTTTAAGCCTTGAGTGTACCTGAGTTTAACTTGTCAATATCAATATTTGCTGAAAGTATACCAGAGGGTCTTAAACTCGCATCTTTAGCGATAACATCAGCTCTAATGCTCTCACATAGCGTTAGGAGGAACATTAAGCGACTACTAATCAATCTTAATGCTGGTCAAAAGCTATTAGTTATTGAAGTACAGCCGGAAAAGCTGAGATACTATGCCCCAGACATAGGAACCTCACTAGGCGTGCTAAAGAGAGCGCTGAAGGACGGCTACTTTCATGGAGTTAAAGTCTATACTGAGAGTATAAGTGGAAAGGTTGAGACTCACACAGATATAGTCATTAACGGCAAGTTAGACTACAACACCATAGAATATCTGATTACGACATGCTGTAAGGGTTTGTGTAGCATCAAAATCATACCGAAGAACGATAATACTATAATGGTACTTGATAGGGGTAGAATGCTTGTTTGGTGGATCCTAGGTCCACTATTACAGCTGATCGAGGATAGCTGTGTGGCGGATAAACATGCAAGCCATAGACATACTTACGAAAGTTAAACTAATTCTTG
>CAZTPV010000178.1:0-4136 GCA_964615085.1 uncultured Desulfurococcales archaeon | reverse complement strand
ACCACCATGAGTGGCCTAGAAGACTCATAGAGATAGAGAATGTCGAAGCAATAGTCGATACTTCAAGGAGCTCAGCATCAGAGATTGTAGCTGAGTGGCTTAAGTCTAAAGGCTATAGGCTAGGAGGCTACGAGGAGAAGCTCGTAGAGGTTGCAGTAGACGATGAGCTCTTCAGGAACAGGGTTGAGGAGGCTGTAATGTGGAGGAGGATGCTAAGATGGTATGACTGGAGCTTTAGGTATAGAGCTGTCGAAGCTATAGCTCAGGGAGAGCTAATGCCGGAGTGGGCTAGGCAAGCCTATAGGGAGATGATAGGAGAGTACATGAAGGCTATCCGTAAAGCCATAGAGTCTAGTACTCTAGCCATTGCTAGAGGCTTAACAATAGTCGTTATAGACGCTAGAGAGGAGCCACTGAATAGGCTCCACCCAGGAGACCTGCACGAGGAAGCCTACCAGAGGTACGGTGATGTAGACCTATACGTTATAGTCTATCCCTCAGGCTTTAGTCTTAGAAGCACAAGGATAAACGTCGACAAGATTGCTAGGAGGCTTGGTGGTGGAGGACACGAGAAGGCTGCTGGAGTACCATACAAGTGTAATAGTATTGACGAGATCCTAGAGGCTATAGTTAAAGCGGTGTAAGCCTTGGTAATGCCGGAGGAGGCTGCAGCAAGAGTCCTAGCAGACGCTGTATTCTATAGAACCTCTCTTAGAGCTGCAGCAGAACGCTTCTTCACACTAAGACCAGAGCTAGACTACCTTAAGCCAGTAGTGAGAGTACTAACGCTAGGTGTTGCACGAAACTACATACTCTTAGACCATGCACTAGAGAGGCTAGGCTACGGCCCTCCAAGCCATAGCTACAAGTGGATGCTACTAAGAGTCCTAGCCTACGAGGTCATGGTTGGAGGGAAGTATAAGCGTAGCCGTATAGAGAAGCTTGCACCGAAAGCAGGAGCTAAGCCGGAAGACATACTATCCCTTAGAGATGTCCAGCCTAGAGACCTCGTTAAGGGCCTACCAAGACCAGATAGGCTAAGCATACTATACAGCTTCCCAAGATGGATCATAGAGGAGCTCCTAGAGGCATCAATACCAAGACTAGAAGAGCTCCTCAAAACACTAAACCAGGACCCTGTAAGATGGATTAGAGTAGCACCAGGAGTAGACGTCAACCAGCTAGCTAAGAGGCTTAGAGACCAGGGAGTAGTGATAGAGCCTGACCAAGACCTCCCAGACACAGCTAGGATTGTTGACGGTGCTAGTAAGGCAACTAGGACTGAGGAGTATCGTAGAGGCCTCTACACGTTACAGGATAAGGCTAGCATACTAGTATCACACATACTAGAGCCTAGAGGAGCTAGAGTAGGTGATGTAACAGCTGGAGCAGCTGTTAAAGCATCACACATGGCCTGGCTTGGAGCAGTATACGTTACTGCAGGAGACATTAAGGTTGAACGCCTCTACGAGGCACTAAGAGTACTAGATAGGCTACACGCTAGACACGTAGTAGACGTCTACGCTGCTGATGCACGTAGAACACCATTAAGGACCCTAGATAGAGTGCTAGTAGACCCACCATGCACTGACGTAGGCCGCCTCCAGTACGAGCCCGAGGTAAAGATGTGGATTACTCGTGGAGAGCTAAAGTTCTTCTCAAGGCTACAGTACCAGATCCTTAAGAGGATCATAGAGTGGGCTAAGCCTGGGACTAGGATAGTTTACAGCGTATGCACACTAACAGCCTCAGAGACAATCAAGATCATACGTAGAGTGTTGAGAGAGGATAGTATGGTTGATGAGGAGGAGCCACCAATAAGGCTTGGAGATAGGATACCAGGACTACCATCCTCACAGAGACTATACCCACACGTGCACAGCACACAGGGATTCTTTATAACAGTGTTAAGAAAACTATAGCCTAGTGAATCTCCTACCTAAACGCTACAAGCAAGCCAGCCATGATGCCCAAGGGTATGATCCCTAGGAGTACAGCTCTTAGAGGGTCAAGGCCTAGACCCCACGAGGCGAGAACATAGCTGACTACTCCAACAGATCCTATAACAGCTCTAGCCCTACCAGATAGTGTTGAACCTCCACCCTCACTACTAGCCACTGGGACACTAGCTCGACTAGACTCAACAACACCAGTCTCAGGGGTTACTGAGAGCGTACGCCCACACGATGGACAAGTCTTAGGGTTTAATGGTGCTGAGCAGAATGGGCAGAAAGCCTCTACAAACGGTACTCTACGGCCACATGATGGGCACGTGTAGGCTAGAACGTCTAGGCTTACACCACACCTAGGACACTGAACCTCGGCACCAGCAATAATCCTGCGAACAGAAGGCGTAACACTACGGACAATGGCTGGTGATCCTAGAGCAACAATGGAGAATCCACCACCAATATCAGCAGCTAGTATAGCCTTACCCATCCTCTCAACAAGGATAACCTCAGGCTGGCCACCAATAATACTAGAGGAGGTGGCAGCAAAGTAGTCTGCAACCTTAGCGGCAATCTCCTCAGCAGCCTTCCTAACACTAGGGTCTACAGCGTGGACAGAGTAGGGTAAACCCTCATAAGACACTATAACTGCCTCAACACCATCAATACCCCTAAGAAGCTCAGTAACTCTCAGCACCCTCTCCTCTCCAACAGACACCTACACCACCATCAAGACACTAGCTGCTATCAAGGCTATAAGCATAGCCTAGAGGGGTGAGAGGGTCACCATCCAACTAAAAACACTATGAGCTACACCTAGCCTTAGGCTACAGCTCTACTCGCCCCCCTTAGAGTGCAGCTTTAATGCGATCCCTCTGCCTCTTAAGCTCGTACCTAAGCCTTCCTAGAATCGCTCTCCTCTCAGCAAGCAATACTACTAGTGCCTCACCAACATCGTCTAGGAGGACGTAGTTGTTACGGTACTCTATCATGAAGTCCTCTATGTCTCCAAGCTTAAGCTCCTCACCAAGCCTTGTAGCAGCACCGTAGAGGGTTGTGACCATGGCTGCTAGTGCATCCAAGTCTATGCCTCCAGTAGGCATAACGTAGTCTATTACGAAGCCGTCCTTAGAGACTAGAGCAACACCACTAACACCTTCAACACGAGTTAGATCAGTTAACACGACTTTTAGTGGAGACGCCAAGGCTACCTACACCACCCACATATGAGAGACCCGTGTACCCCCACCTAAAAATAGCTTGCTCGCTTATCCCTTACGTCCTAGTAGTCACCAGCTACAGACCCCCAGGATTCGAGGCTAAGATGGTAACGGGGGTGGAAGGAGAATCGGATACCAGCACACAGAAGAAGCCAGAGGGCCCGTAGCCCCTAATATGCTACCCCTAGGCTAGGTTGAGTACGGGGTCTCCTCAGTGGCTAAGCTACCTGAACCCATAGCCGTTATTGGTGCTGGAACCATAGGCTCAGCTATGATAAGGTGTTTGAGGAAGTGTTCTCCAGGCCTAAGGATAATAGCTACTGGTAGGAGTAGTGAGACTCTTGAGAGAGCTAGAAGCCTTGGAGCAGAGGCAACGAGGGATAATAGGCTAGCTGTTAGAGAGGCTAGAATAGTCGTCATCGCTGTAAAGCCACACCACCTACCAGTAGTGGTTAGCGAGACTAGAGGCTTGTGGAGAGGTAAACTAGTAGTATCAGTAGTAGCGGGAGTACGCATAGCAACACTAGAGAAGCTCCTAGAGGGCGCCTCAGTCTTTAGAGCTATGCCCAACATAAACGTGCTAGTAGGGATGTCAGCAACAGCTGTAGCTCCAAAGGGTAGGAGTGGCTGGATGGAGGTTGAAAGCCTACTAAAATGCTTTGGTAAAGTCTACTGGGTCCCCGAAGAATACCTTGACGCGTGGACAGCACTAGCAGGGAGTGGGCCAGCATTCATAGCTGAGATAGTCGACGCTATGGTTCTAGGAGCTGTAGCAGCTGGAATGCCTAGAAGCCTAGCATACCAGGCAATCCTAGACGTTCTAGAGGGTACAGCAAGACTACTAAGAGAGAACATGGATAAGCACCCAGCAGCACTAAGAGACATGGTTACAACACCAGCAGGAACAACAATACGTGGGCTCATGGAGATGGAGTCTCGTGGAGTAAAATCAGCGCTTATGCACACC
>CAZTPV010000177.1:0-6307 GCA_964615085.1 uncultured Desulfurococcales archaeon | reverse complement strand
TAGCCTAGTATTAAATAACACTCTTGTAGAACCTAGTGGCTGGGCGGGTAGCTTGGCTCATGATTCTAGGTTACCTGTTAGCCTCCTACCTTTAGCATGGGCTGCTGTCTTAGCGACGACAGGTACGATGCATGCTATGAGGCTAGCTGGTGTGAATGTAGAGGAGGCGGCTTTAACGCTAGGTTTTACATCTAGTTGGGAGCTCTCACTGCTAGTCTACTCTATCTACCAGCTGGCTACAGTACTAGCACTACTACTAGCTATAAGAAGGCTGGTACCACATGGGCTAGCAGCTTTAGGGTTTCGTAAGCCTAGAGGCCTAAGGTACTATGTTTACGCGGTTCTTCTAGTCCCAGTAGCGTCTATGATATGGTTTCTCTGCAGTATTATTGTTAGGAGCATAGGGCTGTCTATGTGGTGGACTAGTAGGAGCATGGTCGCCATAAACTCTGTGCAGGATCTTGTAGTCTACGTGGTCTCAGCTGTAGCCATATGTGCTACCATGGAGGAGGTTATGTATCGTGGCTACGTGCTCACAGCCTTAATGCAGCGAGTTAAAAGCCTAGTACTCGCCTTCACGCTAGATGCTCTAGTATTCTCGAGTATCCACTATGCTTTCGGCCCTGGGGTAATGCTCTTCATATTCCTCTGGACATACATACCCTGCTGGCTTTACACTAGGTCGGGGAGCTTGTACCCCCCAATGGTATTCCACGTGTCTAACAACCTTCTAGCCTACGTGGTACTCCCACTACTACTCCGATAACACTCTCTTATACTCCTCTATTAAACTACTATAGGCTTCTCGTAGACTAGTTATAGGTTCCTCGTCCTGCACATAGCTTTTCCCAAGAGTTAAAGCTACGTGGAGTCTATGAGCCTCATAGCCTATGTATGCTGCGTGGTCAAGACGTGAGATGTCGTGGAGCTCTACCAGTGCCTTGTAGAGGTCTTCAGCCTTACTAGCCTTGTAGACTCTTACTGGCTTACCGTTACGAACGACTACAGCGTATGCTGTGTCTGAGTCGATGTAGAATACTACATCCCCTAGTGGATCCCTAACAAAACGTACTCTAGAGGCTACACTACTAGCATCAACAACCTCCACGTCTCTAAGGATTTCTAGGGGTAGAGGCCTCCAGGTTTTAGGCCTCTTCTCCTTAACAACTAGTAGCTCAACACCATTATCTTTAGGTGGGCTTCTAGCTGTCATAGCCAGGCTAGACTGTATTGCCGCTAGTACAGCCTCTACTACTGCTCCACGAGCCTTCCAACTCTCCTCAGAGACTAGTAGTAGTGAGACTCCAGCCTCAGCAAATATAGCTGTAGATAAGGCTATAGACCCAATAGTGTCAGCATCCTGAAGCTCGTAGATGTTACCTATACCAGCCATTAGAGGCTCTAAGAGCCTCCTTGAAGCCTCAACGTACGCTCTAATAGATTCTGCGAGACCTAGTAGAGGTGGTTGGACAACGGGATCAAGTATTGGCACATACCCTCTACTTCTAACCCTACTAGCAAGACTAGCTAGCCTCTCAACCCTCTCCTCTAAGGGTGGTGGACTCTCACTAGGCTTGAAAGGTACTACTACAACACCTACGCCATCTCGTAGAGGCTTAGGGAGGCTGTCAACATTAGCTGGGTGGGCTGAGAGGAGTAGGCAGGCTCCTCTCCTCAAACCCTCCTCCATACACTCAACTAATGGTGTGTCAACACCTACTGGCACCCCTTTAGACACGAGTCTTGATACGATTTCACCAAGCTTAGTGCAGGGATAGTCTGCACTAGCTCCAAGCACTATGGCTGATGCACCCTCACGGTACATTCTTAGCGCCTTTCCTATAGCATCCTCCTCAAGACCCTCAGCAAGGTAGACCTCTGCTAGTACTAGTATTGGTGGAGGCCTAATAGGTATCTTCAACCCGTTAAAGAGCTTATAGAAGCCTTTAGGGTAGAAGTGCTGAGAGTTCTTCCTCAAGAGTTTCACAGGGTTAGGAGTTAGATCTACAACTCCTCCAGGCTCTAGCTTCAGCTTACCAGAGGCTATGGCATCAACAACCTCTGGTAACGCGTCAAGAGTCTTAGGCCCCTTTACAACAATGATACCACACTTCTTGGAGATGCTTGCAAGCTGACTACTAGTAGCAGCATGCATTCCAGGTACTATTAGTACTTGATATCCCTCACTAGCTGCTCTACAAGCATAGTCTTCTATAACGCTTACTGGTATGAGGCTAGCAACATCATAGTCAGCAACATATACTCTAGCCCTACCCTTAACCCTTCTAGAGACTTCAGGATATGCAAGTCTACCAGTTAGCACTGCAACCCTCATACGGACACCCTGTCCACACCTAGAAGCTTAAGCCCTCTTATATGTGGAGGGCTAGAATACCTTCCTAACCCTACTCGTTGAGGCTAGCTTATCCTCACCCAGTACCTTGATATATCCCTGAAGAATGCTTTCCTAAGCTTAGCCCTAAACTCTTCTGGCGTTAAAGGGATTATGTCAAAATCCATGTCGGGTGGTAGTTTCACTCTCACAATCTCCACTCTACGCGCATAGTCTATTCCTTTAAACCGCTCTGAGACAACCACTATGTCTACATCGCTGTCAAGTATGTGGTCTCCACGTGCATAGCTACCGAAGAGGTATATGGAGGCATTTAGCTCAGCTGCTAGCCTTTGGAGAACTCTTACCACTCTCTCACGGATCTCTAATAGCCTTCGAGACCTCATCCACAACACCCCTAGCTATCTTAACAGCCTCCTCTGCTTGCTCCCTAGTAATCTCCTCTGATGGCCTCTCTAAACCAGCATTAGGGTATCTAGCCTGAGTATAGTATGCTGATAGTCTGGCAAGGGATGCCTCACTAAGCCTTATAGGGGTGTGGCTCTTAACCCTCCAGTACAGCTTAACGAGGTCATAGCCCCGTGGATACTCGCCTAGAACATGTAGTATTAGTGCTTTGAGAGCTTTCTCAGCAGCTTGTTGTGCGGCAAAGCAGGCCCAGTTGTAGTCTCCAAGCTTAATGCTAGCCTCTGCATGCCTTAGATCAGCTTTAGCCTCGGCAAGCCAGTTGGCAATCTCCTCTCTAACCGGCATATCAATCCACACTTCAATTTAAACACGTCTAAGAGTTATTAGCTAGGCTCACCCCTAATCTAACTACTCACGGCCGTACCTCAAGCTACGAGTAGCCGATGATGTCTAAAGCCGGGGCCTACTATGGTGACGAGCAACACCTAGGCTGAGGAACCCCCTCTCCAGGCTCAATCCTTATCCTAGCCCTCTCAGCCTCTCTAAGGCTCTCTGCATGGTATAGGTACGCGTTTACGCCTTTAGACCTTAGCTGCTTCACAGTGTTTAAGGCCTCTCTCCGCTCATCTCCACTAGTATAAACGATGACTACTGGTCTAGGGGTAGGTGTCTCAACATTCTTAGCCTCCTCGATACCGACTATGAGTGCGTCTGCTGGCACATAGTCTAGCTCTAGGGGCATAACCTCTAACACTCTACTCCAATCATCCTCTAAGAGGTTGAGCTCGGCTAAGATTCTTGGCTTTACTGGTTTAACCTCCTCTAGGATCTTGGCATCACTGAGTGAGGCTCTAGGTGTAGCACCTCTACGTGCAAGTGCTGAGTACTCTGGTGTCTTTGAAGCCTCCTCGTAGACTCCTATCCTCCTAGCCTGCTCCTCTATCTCAAGCTTATCCATGCCTGCTAGAGGCCTTATAATGGGCTTAAGTGTTGCTACAACCCTATGGAGTACTGCTAGGTTGGCTAGTGTCTGGCTACTAGTCTGCCCAATACTCTCCCCAGTAACTATCGCGTCATAGCCTCTAGTAGAAGCTATGTAGTCTCCTACACTGTAGAGTAGCTTCTTGAACACTAGCATCCACAGCCTACGTGGAAGCCTACGAGTAGCCTCATAAACTAGCTTTGCAACATCCACTATTATGAGCTTAGGATTATAGGCGTGAAGCCACTCTAGAGCTAAGCGCTTAGCAACCCTAAGGGAATAGTAGATGCTTGCAGGAGAGGATACAACAGCGTGGAGAAAGTCTACACGAACACCACGCTTTGCAGTCATCCAAGCTGCTACGGGGGAGTCTATACCACCACTAAAGAGTACTAGGGCAGTACCCTCAGAGCCTAAAGGTAGTCCACTAGGACCCTTAACCCTCTCCGAGCTAGTGTACAGGTAGGCTCTCCACCCCCTAATCTCAACGAAGACCTCTACATCAGGGTTCTCAAGGTCTACACCACTACTGTAGGGTTTAAGCTTAGCACCAATAACTCTAGCAGCATCAAGACTTGTGAAATTATGGCTGCCATGCCTATGAACTCTAACAGCAAACTTCTTGCCAGAGACTACGCTAGAATAATACCTCTCAACAATCTCAGCAAGCTGGTCAAGGCTTTTAAACTCAACACTTACTGTTGAAGCAGCATACTGTACTCCAAACACCCTTGACAATGCTGCTAGTACTCTCAAGGGCTCACCACTGCACCATAATAGTAGTCTTGCACCATCAACTCTAGCCTCTAGGAGGCTCAACCCCCTCCTAGATAGTGCATCACGTATACACTCTACCAGTAGTCTAATCATCCTCCTCCTCGTAGACTCAGACTTAAGGAGTACCTCACCACTAGGAGTAACAAGGTACACTCTCTCACTCATAGCCCTAAACCCACTAGCTAAAGCTAGTAGCAGTGTAGTAGGTTGAAGAGCTCATCAATACTTGTTAACGGGTACTCAAAGCGGAAGAGAGTATAATCTCTCCTCCACTCATCCTCAGGTATGACTGCATACACTGGTTTAGCTTGCGCAGCAGCAGTCTTAATCTCAGTCTCAACACCACTATGAGTCTCACAGTACATTGTAGGCCTATAGGCTATAACCATGTCGGCCTGCCCTACATAAGCTAGGTCACGGCTCTCAACTTGAGCTTCAACAAGACTTCGAACAACATGCATGTATCCCGGGTTAAGTACAGTCTCCTCAACAGGGTATAGGTAGTCGTCAAAAAGCCTATCAGCTAGGTCTACAGGGTATACGTAGTCGTGGAGTGTATCTCTAGGGTGAGGCCACCTATCATCCTCCTCAATCCTAGTCTTAAGCCTACCCTCACTATCAAGTATTATCTCATCGATAGTGGTGGGGTTGAAGACTATTAGGTCTCTACACTTACGTTCAAGCTTCTCCTTAAACTCCTCTATATCAGCTACCTCAGGGCTTTCACGTAGAGACCCATACTCTCTAAGAGCACGCTGCTTAACCTTAGTTATTGGGTGGGAGATGTACGCCTTCCTAAACCTCCTTACACCACGAGCCTCAAGCCCAAGCACGTATGCTAGTAGTCTTTCATGACCCTCACGACTATGCTTATTAGCATACACTATCACCTCTGCACCAGCCTCCTCATACAGGTCTAAGATGCTCTGATCAGCAGCCCTCCAGTAAAGGTAGCCTATAGGGTCTAAAACCTGTCCACGAGCAATGCTCGGAGTCCTACCCTCTAGTGCTCTCCTAGCAAGCCTATAGAGTGCATGGTAGTAGTCCTCAACGTAGGATACTATTTTAACGGTTTTAGCAGCCTCAACAAGCACTCTCACTGCTGGGTTCGGTACAATATGCCTCCTCCTATGATAGGTTATGTGGACAGCTACTAGAGCTCTATCATAGCCTTCAAGGTAGTCGAGTAGTCTTCGAGCAGCCTCAATAAACTTCTCAGCAGCCCTCTTACGGTCGACTAGTAGTAGTTCAACAGCATGGTATACAGGAGCTTTAAACACTTCTTCGAGAAACTCCTCAAACTTGACAGCACCAATACCAGTAAACCTTCGTGTAGCATAGTCAAGCACTCTACTAACATCAACACCAGTAGCACCAGACAAGAGTACTAGCCTAGACAGCTTACCCAAAACACTCCACCACACTACCTACTCTGCTCCCTAGGCCTCCTAGACTCTACTAGCCTCGCTAGGGGCATTAAGGCTGAAGCAGCAGCCATGATTATGGGTCCAGCCCATACAAAGCCAACACCAGGGATTATCTTAACCTGTACTGTGAGCCCCTTAGACGCTATAGTGCTGTTAGCCTCAGTGAACTTTTCAGCCATGATATAGAGGTCCACTATGGCTCTCTCAAGGAACGCAAGCCTCTCATCTGCTGGTAGCCTACGAAGAGCATCAATATTGTATCCTGCAGCGAAGAGTGCAGCTAGTGCAAGCCTCTTACTAGGTGGTAGCTTCTTAAACACCTCATGCAGATAGTATACTAGTAGCTCGTGTACAGGCTGG
>CAZTPV010000176.1:0-6258 GCA_964615085.1 uncultured Desulfurococcales archaeon | reverse complement strand
GAACTTTTACTTCTCTCTCAACATAGTCAAGTAGCTCGTCAATTCTACCTTTCATAGCTATTGTACGTAGTGAGGGTAGGTGTACTACCCCTATGATGGTCAGCCTCCTAGACATGAGAGCCATACACCATAGAAATCTCTGACATCACACTAAGTAAAAGTAAACTCGATACTAGCTCTCATGGAGGTTAGCGTCTTAAAAGGTGGTTTATGCATGTGGTGCTAGGACTGTTAGGAAAAGAAAAAGGTGGAGAATGTAGAGTGTTAAAGGTGCTATAAAAGGAGTGTTACTTTGGCAGTAATCCCTCCTCTTCAAGCCAGTCAGCTAGCCACTTTAATCCTAGCTTTTCTAAAGTCTTTCTTGTTGGTCTTCCATCCTTCCAGCCACGCACCTTGTAATACTCTTCTAGCATCTCTTCAAGTTTAACTACATGTCCCTTGGCAGGTCCTTCGGGCATGGGCTCTTCGAGTAATCGTTTAGGTAGTGTATCATACTTTCTCCCATCGCCGAAGCTTAGTATATTGAATACTCGTTCAGCATTCCATATTCTTTCGCCTATAACCTCTATATCTTTAGGTTTGAAGTCCCAGCCAGTTACTGCAGAGAGTAGTGCAGCATAATCCTCAGTCCATAGAGCGAATGTTGTGAACTTGCATACAACTAGACTATCTACTACAGCGAATACGTCCTGGAAGTGTTTTACTAGTTCTGCTTTGCCTTTTGTCGTAAATCTATCGACAAGCTGTGGTACTCCTAAAACTTCTGGTGATATCAGGTATGCTCTGAGATGGCAGCCTCCACGATTGCTTGTAGCGTATCCTAGTCCATGTCCTTGAGCACCGCGAGGATCATACGCTGGTAACTCTTGTCCCCTTACAACCATAGCGACTTCTGGTGCTCCATACTTCTCTGCTAACCTCTTGGCACCTTCTGCTAGATCATCGCCAATACCGCTTCTATAGGCTGTACGCCATACGAGTTCAACTATTGCTTCCGGGCTACCCCACTCTACTCTAAGTCCTCTAAGCTTCTCCTTTGGGATCTTACCCTTCTCTACAAGCTCCATTAGTGTTCCAATAGTGTGTCCCATGGATATAGTGTCTAGTCCTAGCTCGTTACATAAGAAGTTAGCCTTAGCTATTGCCTCAAGGTTTGAGACACCGGTTTGTGGTCCAAAGGCCCAGATAGTCTCGTATTCTGGGCCTCCACCCTCACCAGTCCATGGTGGTGTTTTAACGACACTGTATCTAGCACAACCTATTGGGCAACCCCAGCATATCTCCTCTTTTAGCTTCTGCTTATCTAGTATTGTTGCTGCTAGTGTCTCACCACTAACTTTATCTGCTTCGGGAAACACTCCTGTCTTGAAGTTTCTTGTTGGTAGTATTCCAGCCTTATTGATAATGTTTACAAGTACTGCTGTACCATACTTTGGTAGAGCCTCCGAGGTTACTGGACTCTTCTTGATCTTCTCCATGGCCTTAGCAACAGCCTCTCTAAACTCGTCTTCCTTAGCAACCTTAGGTTTCTCGTGGCCATACACAGCTATGGCCTTGAGCTTCTTAGACCCTAGGACAGCTCCATGACCTCCACGTCCAGCAGCTCGGTTCTTATCGTTCATGATCGCTGCGAACCTAACTAGGTTCTCTCCCGCTGGACCTATACAGGCCACCTTTATGTGCTTAGCCTCGTCTTTTCCAACCTCACTTGCAAGCTCTTCTACAAGCATATCTGTTGTTGTGTGGACGTCCTTACCCCACAGGTGGCTTGCATCTCTTATCTCCACCTTACCCTCATGAACCCATAGGTATACTGGCTTTTCTGAAGCACCCTCAATGATTAATCCATCGAAGCCAGCGAACTTTAGGTATGGACCAAACTTACCTCCGCTCTGTGAGTCATGTATGGTATACGTTAGTGGAGACTTAGTTACTGAGCACCATCTACCAGATGATGGTACTCCAGCGACGCCAGTTAAAGGACCAGTCATTATGAATACCTTATTCATAGGGCTAAAGGGGTCTACGCGTGGTGGAATCTCTTTTAATGCTAGGTAGACACCTAAGCCTCTTCCTCCAATCCATTTACGTAGTATAGCTTCATCTATAGTCTCATACTTCACTTTACCGCTCCATAAGTCGATTCGTGCAAAACGTCCCATGTAGCCTCCAAGAACCATAGAGAAAAGCACCTCAGTGGCATGTATTATTAGTCATGGTTGATACAGAAAAACGTTTCCATAAACGTTATCTGATCACGGTTATCGCCTTACGCTTAATCAAGATATCTCATATTACCCCCTATTAGAGATGAGTGTGTCAGCGGCGTATACTATGGTAAGGATAGTGGAATGGGATTTACAACTTAGTAGTAATTCACGCCCACAGACAATGGTTGTTGAGGTTTCCGGGAAATGTAGTCTAGGTTGTCGTCATTGCTTTAGAAATGTTGTTGAAGATGAGTTAGATTTAATGGATTTCAAGACAATGAAGCAGGTAATTCTTGAGGCTAGGAGAGCAGGTGTGAAACGTATAGTTGTAAGCGGCTGGGGTGAGCCATTTGAAAACCCGCTTCTCATGGACTTCTTAAAAGCTGCAGTTAGTAATGGGTTTCAGGTGGCCGTTAATACTAATGGTGTAGCTCTTAGTGATTATGCTAGTAGGCTTGTAGATCTTGGTGTGGACGAGATAATAGTTAGTGTTGATGGGTTTACGCCGAGAACTTATGCTGGTATCAGGGGCTCAAAATACTATGATGTCTTGGAAGGTTTAGAGAGGATTAAGTATGAGAGAGTTAAGAGAGCTGTTAAGAAGCCAAGCGTAACGCTACAGTTTACGCTTACAAAGCTAAACTACAGGGATCTTGAACATGCGACTGAGTTTGCATCTAGGTATGGAGCTGGCAGGATAGTTGTGTCGAACCTTATACCATTAACAAGCGACATGGAGAAATCACTTGCTTGCTACACTGATGAACAATGCTCTAGGTTTATTGAGCAATTAGCGCCAAGGTTAGGTGCCGAGCTATTCTACGCTTATGTTAACGTTGTTTTACCGTCTATGAAACCACGTATAGAGAGGCGATGCCCCTATACTACTAGCTGTGCAGTTTATGTGAGATGGGATGGAGGTATATCGCCATGTCTCGCCTACGCTCACTCGTGGAGCTTCTGCCTACAAGGCATTCAGAGGAGTGTGCATGCTATTGTATGGGGTAGCATTAGTGATGGACTTCTAAACGTCTGGCGAAGGAGAAACTATTGGCTCTTCAGATTTAGAGCTTACGTAGGCTTCATACCTAGTTGTCTAGACTGTAGTCTTAAAGAGTACTGTGAGGTAACCTTGTCTAACGAACGTGATTGCTGGGGTAATACGCCTTCATGTCATTTTTGTCCGTTTCTCCATGGCCTCTCCTCATGTCCTATCTGATTCCTCAATCTCCTTAGCGATCTTAGACAATAGATTCCCGTCAATACATAGTCTTAAGTTCCGTGGAGTCCTATAGACTTTCATTGCGACTACACGCTCTTCATCAAAAACTACACGATACTCTATCAACCCTAGCTCCATAAGCTTTCTTAAGTGAGCTATTAAGAGAGGCTTAGATATGCCTAAAACTTCTCTAAGTTCTCTTGAAGTCCTCTCACGAGTATAGCATAGAGCTAGTATTTTAAGCCGAATAGGGTTTGATAACGCCTTAAAAAGCTCAGCAAGTCTTTCTGCTGTTGACAAGGAGCAGTAAGCCCTCTACTCCTTCAACTCTCTTCTAAGCTCTCTAATCTCTCTCCGAAGCTCTCTTATCTCTTCGAGTAGCCTATTAATAAGTTCTTCAAGTTCGTTTCCACTTACTTGAGGTCTACGAGCTACTAACTTATCAATGATGTATGCTGCACATGCAAGTGCTAAGATGCATAGAATAGCTAGCAAGACATAGTAGGCAATATCTTCAAGTGGAGGTAGAGGAGGTGGAGGCAATTTACCCACCCCTCTAGTCTAGATACGCGTAACTCCATAAAGATTATGGCGGCTTAGGTGGTGGAGGTGGTGGTGGGGGTTGATGGTGATCCTTAATTTCATCAATAGCTTTTAACACTAGTATAGCTAGCTTAGCATACACTCTGGCTTCATTGACTTTATTTACACGGTAGCTCTTAATGGCATGCAGGTACAGGTTTATAGCGTTCCTAAGTAGTTCTATCTGGTCATTAGTGTATTCACGTGTTTCTCTCAAATGCCTAACAAGCTCTCTATACGCCTCATCCAGTTCTGGCAATGGGGGTTTAGGAGGTTTAGGTGCTAGCCTACCTAGATTCTCTCTTTCCTTTTTAGTCTTCATGGGTTTAGGAGGCTTAGTCTCCACATAAGTATTCTCCACTAGTGTTTTTGTCACAGTGATGGTCTTGGTAACTAATAGTGTTGGTGTGGATGGTAGTTGAGTTAATGTCCTGAACCTCTTGTTAGCCTTAGATGGTGTTACGCTAGCTGTCATTATAACCGGCTTCTCCCCTCTTAAAGCAACGTAAATCTTGATGCTCCCCTCTACACTAGGGGGTAAGCCGAACACTATAGTGTAAGGGCTAGTAGTTACATGGTACTGGTCTATGAAAATCACTCTGCCCTTATTATCAACAGCTTTGACTCCGATAGTACTACCACTGATATTGCCATATACTATGAGCGTAACTGGTTGGCCTGCTCGCAGCTCTTTGGGAGTTACTGTAACTTTTATTGAGGCATAAGCCATGGCTGATACTAGTGCTACTACGACCATCAGTATTATGGGGAGAAGGTAGTTTCTAGCCATTCTTACCCCGGGTAAACAACTGTTTACCCGGGTTAATTAATATTATCCTGTATCATGCGAACTTGCGTGCTATCAGCAAGCTCTCTCTTACTAGTCTTGGAAAACTCGTTGGGTCAAGCTTAGCGTAAATGTATATAGTTTTATTTGATGGCACTATTGCTAGGTGTTTTACATCGGTATGCGTGGTCAACCTCTTCAACATGTAGATTACCTTATCTCTAGAAATCTTGTCACGGTAGACAATAGTGTACCTTCTACCATTAACTTCCAGGATCTCAGTATTCATGTCCTTTAACCCATTGATTACACTAGATAAAGGTCTAAGGTAAGCTCTACTAGCTATTGCATGAGCTTCTCCTCCAGGATATCGTGTAAACCAGTACCTAAGATACACTCTATCATGTCTTAGAGTTAGTTTCGATATTGGGTAGTAGAAGGCGCTATACCTAGGCATCAGGATGACTGTTGCCTCAAGTCTACTTAATGCACCTTCTCTAATCCAGTACACCGCGTGATATCCAACATACATTCCGATAATATGGTATGTCTTGTCCTTAGGCTTAATGATCTCCTCAAAAACCCTACTAGTGTACTTAACTAAGTGCAGATTTACTCTCCTACCACGAAAGTATTGGAGTACAGCAATACCAGATAATGCGACTATTATTATGAAAAAATCTAGGAACGTTAACGTCAAAGCAGGTCACCAACGATGGTCGTTAAGTATTTAGCGAATTCACGTAGCCGCTCTAGTCCTCGAGGCTCAAAGGGGAGTAAAGGCACTTTAACTAGTTTTAAACCTGCTAGCTCTCTCTCAGCTAGTTCTAAGGCCCTTTTCTGCTCCTCAATCTTGGCATGGAGTTGTGGTGGTGGATTCTCTATTTCAATGACCTTATTCACTATTAGATGGCTTACATGCAGCCCATGATCTCTAAGCACTTTAAGCGCTCTTGACGCTTCAAGTACAGGTAAGGTCTCAGGGTTTATGACCATGACTATGCTGGTTAGTGAGGGGTTTTGGAGTATCTTAATAACATTGTTGTTTTCTTCAAGCATTCTTGAAAGTTCACGGTATATAGGGTCTTCAGACTCGTCAATGGAGACCTTAATGTGTTCCCCTCCTATTACTGCCTCTGGCCTCTCTCCTAGAACTCTAGCAATAGCTTTTCTTCTTGCTAGTATCGCTCTTCTTAGTTCGATTAACTTTGTAAGCCAGATCTTGTTGATGAATGGGAGCACCATCATTCTCAAAGTAAGTCCTGTAGGTGGTGTGTCAAATACTATTACGTCATAATCTCTAAACTTCTTTACAATCTCAATGATTTTCTCAAGTACAGCGTATTCCTCAACTCCTGGAGAGTATCGTAGAGTATCAACATACTTGTCGAGATTCAATACTCTTAGATGCCCATAGAAATCCTTTATCTTGTTAGTTAGCATCTTCAAATGGTTTG
>CAZTPV010000175.1:0-2515 GCA_964615085.1 uncultured Desulfurococcales archaeon | reverse complement strand
AGTCAGCAAGACCAATCTTCTTCATCAAGATCTGTGATAGCTGGTTTCATCACTAGCATAGATGCACTAACATTCAAGCCTATGTTCTTACCTTATAAACGCCATCCTCCTCTACTACAATTCCCAGCTCTTTTAACATTTCCATAGCATCCTTGTAATAGAAGTCCTCAACGGTTATTCCGTACCACTCCTTAAACTTATCCTTTATATCGTTTAAGGTCCACACCTTCTTACCCGTCTTAGCCTCCTCCAGTATCATACGCTTAATGAATTGTGTTACATCCTCCAGTCTAGTCCATGGATATTGGAACCAGACCCACTCCTTAACCTCAATGTAATAGTAGTCTGGCTTTATCTTTGCAACAGGGCTAATCCATTGTAGGGCTGCAATCTTTAATTCCTTAGGCTTCCATTCACGTAGAATGAAGTCCCTTGCAAGCATTAGTGTTTCACCAGTATCAACAATATCGTCGACAAGTAAAGCTCTGTGACCGCTTAAATCAACCTTATAGGGGAATTTTATTATAGCCTTCTCAGCAGCTTTAGCTGCTTCAGTCCAGTGTTGGCTTTGTATGCTTAGCAGATTCTCCACTCCTAGAAAGTCACATAATAGTCTTGCAGGGACGTAGCCTCCCCTAGCAACAGCTATTATTACTGTAGGCTTATAGCCAGACCTCTTGATTATTTGCGCTAAACCTCGACTCCACTCAACTATCTCATCCCATGAAACGAGCTTCACAGGAACCTTAACCACAGCTTATCGCCCTCTAACAACTAGATTTGTGGAATGAAAACCTTTACCCTAATCGTGATGTAAAACTTGTTAAACTCTTTGAGGCGGTCGCAACCGGCCCGGTACACTTCATCGCTATAAGCTCTGCGGGCAAGGGGTGCGCGAGGAGGCTCGCTCATCCCTGTGCCCCGCCTGACCGCCCCGCTTCATTGCAACCTGCTAGGGCCTCAGCGGGTGTGAGACCGGCGGGGCTCCATGTGATCATCTCACTTAACTAGTGGAAACCTATAACCCCTTCTCCCATAGAAAGTTCTATACGAAAAAGGTCTAGTGTTTAAACTCTAAGCTAGCTTAGGGTGATTATGCTGCTCGTAATGGGTGTTGACTTAGAGCCTGGCACTGATAGGAGGTATAGTGTTGTCGTCCTAAAGGACGGTAGAGTTGAGGCTAAATACGAGAATGTTCCTTTACATCGATTAATCAGGCTTGTATGGGAGTGGAAACCAGACATATTAGCTATTGATAACGTATTTGAGCTAGGTGATAATGAGAGGGTATTAAGACGAGTCTTCTCAATGCTCCCAGAAACAGTCAATGTAGTTCAGGTAACGAGGACTGAGGAGGGCAGTCTAGAAGATATTAGGATTGTTGCTCAACAAGCAGGTATAGAGGTTAAGCCGGGTAAATTATCTCCATCACGTACAGCCTATCTTGCAGCACTACTAGCTGAGAGAGGTTATGGAGCTAAAGTAAGGTTCCTTGAGGAGAAGACACGAATTATTATATCGAAGGCTAGGAGTATAGGCTCTGGTGGTATGAGTCAAAATAGGTATCAACGTAAACTAAGAGCTGCAATACTAAGAGCAGTTAGAGACATTAGGAGAGCGCTCGACAAACATAAGTTTGACTACGATTTAGTGTTTAGGAAGAGTGGAGGAGGGCTAGATAGTGCAGTATTCATAGTATATGCTCCACGATCAAAACTCTATGGAGTAGTTAAGCCTCACAAAGGTAATGATATTAAAATCGAGCTTAAACCTGTGTACTCTAGTAGGATAGTGTTTGAGACCCGAGGGCAGGAGCCAGGTAAAAGGCCTATAATTATTGGTGTTGACCCTGGAATCTCTATAGGTCTTGCAGTCATAGATCTTGGTGGCAATATACTATACCTTGATAGTCGTCGTGGAATAGATAGAGCGGATATAATAAACATTGTATCTAAGCTTGGAAAACCAATATTGGTGGCAACAGATGTCAAACCTGCTCCCGACTTTGTAAAGAAGCTTGCAGCTCAGCTAGGGGTCCCAGTTTATGAGCCTCCACAAACCCTTACGTCGATGGAGAAGAGGAGAATAGTTGAAAGTTTTACCGGCTGTAAGTCACTACGTAGAAGTATGGACTCTCATGCAATGGATGCTCTAGCAGCAGCATTAAGGGCTCTTCAAAACTATCAGAGAAAACTTGTACAAGTTGAAGACTATATTTCATCGCTTGGTATAGATCTTGATGTAGATGCAGTTAAATCAGCAATAATAAGAGGTATGTCTATAGCAGAGGCTATTGAGCAGGAGATTAAGAACAAGCTGTTAAGTGACCAAGAAGGGCTAGTATTTAGGCGAGTACGCCATTCTCCAGGCACTAGTGCTAAGCATGCTATTAGTGACATCAATATCGTTAAACTGCATGATGAGATTGAAAGGCTTAGAGCAGAGAATAAGATGTTAAACACAAGACTTGCAGAGTTGAAGAAGCAGCTAGAGGAACTTATGATCGAGTATAGAG
>CAZTPV010000174.1:0-6230 GCA_964615085.1 uncultured Desulfurococcales archaeon | reverse complement strand
GGCTAGAGCTAAGAGTTGAAAACCTAGAGGTTAAAGCTAGAGGTAGGTTAATCCTACACGATGTAAGCTTTAGCTGTCAGAGTGGAGACATACTACTAGTTGTAGGAGCCTCAGGGGCAGGGAAAACCACGCTACTAAGAGTATTAGCGGGAGTATCAAGCCTCTACAACTATAGCGTCAGTGGGTTAATACATAAGCCTAGTAAGGTAGCTTACGTACCCCAAGAGCCTTGGACAGCCATCTCAACACCCTATGCATGGACGGAGATGAGCTTCTACGGGCACAAGCCAGAAGCTCTAAGAAGGCTTAGAGTAGATCCAGAGTCTCCAGCGGTATCAATGAGTGCTGGAGAGCTTATGAGGACGCTAGTGCTAGAGGCTATAGAGTCTAAGTCAAACCTAATACTTGTTGATGAAGCATCCTCCTACCTAGACTATGAGTCTAGGCTTAAGCTTAGAGACCTACTAGTTGAGGCAGCTAGTAGAGGAGCAATAGTAGTTGTAGTAGACCACGACCTAGAGCTATGGGCTAACACTGCTAATAAGACACTATACCTAGCAGATGGTAGAGCCATAGAGTATAGTGATCCACGTGAAACACCAATATACGAAGCCTACATGAAGCTAAGCGAGAAGCTAGAAAAACCTAGAGCTAGTAGTGGGGATGTAGTCATTAGTATTGATAACCTATGGTATAAGCCTCCAGACTCAAACACCTATATCCTGAAAGCCGTAAGCTTCAAGGTTAAGAGCGGGGAAATCGTATGGGTTAAAGGTGCTTCAGGGAAGGGGAAGACTACACTACTAAAGCTTATCACAGGAATGCTTAAACCCACAAGTGGGATAGTAAAGCTAAAGACTAGACCACACCTAGTACCAGAAAACCCCCTACTCTACCTTAGCGAGCCACAACCACTACTAGAAGTCCGGGGGGATAGTAGCCTCCTAGAGCTAGCAGGGCTTAAGGATAGAGCTAGAACACCAATCATGGCTCTAAGTAGTGGTGAGAGGAGGAGACTAGCCATAGTGTCAGCCTACTCCCATAGCCCTAAAGCACTCCTAGTTGACGAGCCAACAGTAGGCCTTGACCCATGGAATGCTGTAAGAGTATTAAGGCTGCTTGTAAGCCTTGCAGAGAGAGGTGCAGCAGTCATAGTTGCTAGTCATGGTAGGGAGCTAGAGCTAGTAGCGTCAAAAATCATTGAGCTAACATGATAGTTGTAGAAAAACAAGGCTATTGGAGAGAACACGACTATAAAGCTAGCCTTCAAGCTTAATTGTAGTCTTCAGCTTAAGCGTTTTAGCATCATAGATGTTTACTCCCTTACCAGTAGCAATGTAGAGGTTATCATCAATATACGCTGCTCTAGCCCACGAGGGTGCACCTGCTGGTGGAGTCTTAAGCGGTACTGGTCTACCTAGCTTCATAGTCTTATTATTGAATGGTATTGCGTAGTAAGTGTATCCCGTCAGTATTATCGTCTTAGTCTGAGTAACTATCCTTACCAGTGATAGTACTGGTAGGAGTATGAGGTTATGCTTCCTATCAAGTAGGAAGGCATGGTAGCCTTGCTCTCTAGCGTAGGTTACTGGAGTGTAGTAAGCTGGTAGAGTCTCCTGGCTAACAACTGTAATACTTGAGTTTGCTTCAACACGGTAGATAGTTACCCTAACTCTATGCTTATCAGTGTAGCCTACACCTATAAGTATAGTCTTATTGTATGGGTGTAAGTAGACGTCGAATCCTGGACCTCTCCTAAACCCAACGATCCTTGGCTTCCTAGGATTCGACAAGTCTATGACAAATAATGGGTCTATGGATCTATACGTTACCACGTATAACTTGTCCCCAACGAACCTTACAGCTCTAACTCTTTCACCCTCCAAGATCTTAGTCATGTTTGCTAGCTGTTTAAGAGTCTTAGCGTCTAGTACGTATAGGTTAAAGCCCTGGCTTCTCCAGTAGTAGCCTCTCTGTAACACAACCTCGAGAACCCCATCCGCAATGTTAACTGCTAGCTGCCCTGTAGCACTACCCTCAACAACGGTAACTCTCACAGCTAGCTTCCCACCAGTTTCACTAACTCTAACGATGCTTGTCAACCCCTCTGGGTAGGGTCTAACTATTCTACCCTCCTTAAGCTCTTTCTCCAACTGGTTTATGCTAGCTTCAAGCCTTATAATCGGCATCACGGTTGACGTAGCTAGTATGTATGTTGTAGCGTTGCTATCCACGATCATTACTCGAGGCTGTGGACCTAGGAGCTCAATAAGGCTGTGACCTCCATTCTCTAGGTCATAGTATGCTACTATTGCTGCTATACGTGGTGGATAGCCTACAACAATAACTCTTGGCGTTACACCCCAAGAGTTGCTGAGTACTGGTAGGCCTTGAGGCCCTAGCCTTAGTAGTGGTTGTAGTAGGGGATCCTGGTATGAGACTACTATAAGCTTGTTCTTAGCCTCTCTAGCTGCTAGTAGTTGACCCTCCATCCAGAATCCATCACGGAGTCTCAACCTGTCATCGTAGACTAGTACTACTGTGTACTTCTGATACCACCACACTGTTACTGGTATGTATGGTGGAGGTATTATCGTTACTGTTGGAGCTGGAGTAACTATTGGCGGTGTTCCTAGGAGTGGAGGTGTTGATGGATACCTTGTAGCCACGGCTACAACTATGATCTTATCCCTGTACGCTATGATGCCTACTGGTGTAATCCTAGTCTTGAACGGTATTATAGCTACAACCTTACCATCAATAGAAATGGTTATGTTCTTTGCTGGTGGTAGTATGCTTAGAGCATCCCTATAATAGTCTCTCTTAGCGGTTAAGACTAGGAGCCCACTACTAGTAACTCTAAGCTTGTACACCTGCTTTGAGCCCAAGATGTAAACGTACTTAGCTTCAACAACCTTAAGGTAGTCTGGCTCCCTAACACCAGTAAACTGTATGTTTGTTGTAGAGTATTGGATAGCACCTACACTAGCAGGGACGCTCACAGCCACTGTAGAAGTAGCAGCCTTCACTGGCATGGCGCCAGGTAGTGGTTGAGCATAGTATGGTGGGTATAGCTGGCCTATCCTCTCCCCCCTAGCAGCTAACTGGTAGTATGCTTTCGCCAGCTTCTCTAAGCCCACAAGATAGCTTGTAACATTAAGCATGCCCGTACTAGCAGTACTAGTAGCCATAGTAGTTGTGGTATGTGTGTAAGATATGCTAGTAGGCCTAGATGCTACTGTCGCCATATACGCTACTGCTAGAGCTAGAACCAGTAGTAGCGTTGCTAGCAGCTCAACCTGGCCTAGTAGCCTCCTAGCCATACAGTACACCCCCTCCTACACTCCTACACCAGATAAGTGAAGGTATTGTTCTAGGGGCGTATAGGTCTAGGCTGTTGCACTAAGAGCCTAGCTTATTGTGCGAGAGTTTCGCTAGTTAAATGGGTAGCCTAAGCATAGTATGGCTGGGGGTGTAGCATTATAGTGTTGCGCCAAGAACCACTACTAGTACTAGTACTGTTGGTCTCCACGATGACTGGCACACTACTAGTATCACTGCCAGCTCATACTGCAGGCAACCCGCTAGGCACATGCAACAACGTCAACATAACTATTAAGAACGTTAATGGAAGCTACATAGTAGTTGTTGAGGCTAAGGGTACTAGTGTAGCAGACGCTATTTCGAGGCTACTCTTATGCTTAACGCTTAAAGGAGCTAGGATAGCTGTGCCGGAGAACGTTAAGACTGTATGCACGATATTCCCAGCACCAAGGGTGAATACTACTAGGACTACACTACCAGTTAGAGCTCCTAAACCACTATCAATACCCTACAAGCATACTACGCGTACAGCCACAACCATCACTAAGACCGTGAGAGAGGTAGCAACTAAGACGATTACCAGAGTAGAGATGGTTACAGTGACAAAGACGCTAACCATAACCACAGCCAAGCCTACTACCAGCCTAGCCTCCATAGCTACTAGGACAAGCACTCCTAGTGAAGGCCAAGCACAGTACACGCTAGCTACGAGAAACGCTATAGTACTTGTAGTGGTTGCTATTATTACTGGTCTTGTAGCATACTATGCTGCTAGGAGGCTACTACAGTACAGGTGGTAGTTTGAAAACATCAACTAGTACTAGCAGCAATGACCCACTCAAACTCCTTGCAGGTACAAGCTTGAGAGTATACCTCTACATGCTTATGAAGGGGAAGCCTATAGGTGTACGAGAACTCCAAAGAGCAATGGGGTTCCGAAGCCCTAGCACAGCACGACATCATCTCGAGAGACTAGTAGAGCTTGGACTAGCAGTTAAACTACCAGAAGGATACAAGGCAATACCACCACGAGGAGGACCCCTATCACTCTACATCTACACCAAGGGATACTGCATCCCTAGACTCATAGCAATAGCAGCAGCACTAACATGCATTGGAGCACTCCTACCAGCCCTCTACTCACTAGTAGCACCAGGAGTAGTCTGCCTAGCTCTATCAGGACTACTATGGTACGAGGTTCTAAGACTATATAGGTGGCTTAAAGACTTTGTAAGCCCGGAAGAGGAGTGATGAACCTCCACACTCAAGCCGAAGCCACCCTCTTAACCCTCAACCATGTGGTTCTCTGCCGGCTCTGACCCCCTAGCCCTACACCCTCCTACAAGGTTGAGGGTGGAGACCTTGTACTGGAAGACCTATCGTAGGAGGATTGAACTCCTACTCGAAGAAGCTAAGTCTAGAGGGTTTAAGGGGTTCATAGTATCATCAGAGGACTGGATATTCTTCTTCACTGGCTTTAGAGGCCCTGGAATACTAGTAGCTGAGCCAAACCACGTAACTCTCTGTGTACCAGCGCTAGAGTACTCAAGAGCATACGATACACTAAACCAGCTAGGACTACTAGACCATATTGAGCTAGACGCATACAACCCCTACAGCCTCCCAGAAGACGTAATCCTAGGTGTTGAGCCGCCAAGAAGAGTGTACAAGAGTGTTGACGAGATCATAGCACAGGTTAAGGGTAGAGGCTTCCTAGCATGTAGTGTAACTGGTAAACTCGCTGAGGCAGTAAGCAAGCTTGACTGCACAGTATTCTGGAGGCATAGAATGGTTAAAGAGCCATGGGAGCTTGAGAGAATCATGGAAGCAACAAGAATAACGTGTAGAGCCATAGACCACCTAATCAACGAGCTAGACTACGGTGTTAGCGAGCTAGAAGCAGTAGGCATACTAGAATCATACGCTAGAAGCCATGGAGCCTGGAGCGCATTCAAACCAATCATAGCCTTTGGCAGGAAGACAGCATACCCACACGCAGAGCCAACACTAGACTCAAGACTAGCACCAGAAACACCAGTAACCATAGACGCAGGATTCACATACAACGGCTACTGCAGCGACATAACCAGGTCATGGTGGGCTGGAGAAAAAGACAACGAGTACAAGAAACTACTAGAAGCAATAGATGAAGCAATAAACGAGGCAATAGACACAATACAGCCAGGAATCAAAGCAGGAGAAGTCGATAAAACAGCAAGAAACACCCTAAAGAAACACGGACTAGACAAATACTTCACACACAGCCTAGGACACGGACTAGGAATACTAGTCCACGAAGAACCAAGAATAGCACCAAACACAGACACAACCCTAGAAGAAGGAATGGTATTCACAATAGAACCAGGAGTATACATACACACAAAATACGGAGCAAGAATAGAAGAAGTAGTCACAATAGGCCCAAGAAAAGCAATAGTAATATCATCAACACTACCAAGAATAATAAGCTAAACATCAAAAAGACCCTAGCAAACGCACACCACCAACACAATCCCCATCACGATCTCCTTCTCACTCCCTCAACCTATTCTAAGTACTTCATAGCATGACCAAAGGATACTCAGCACACTCCCCTAAGGATTATGGAGCTTTCAACTCTATTCTAGATGCTTCTGGCAGCGGAGAAGGAGGCGCTCGAGAAGAAGCTGTTGAAGTGTCTTTCAACTCTATTTTAGATGCTTCGAGATTAGGAGGCATCTGGGGGAGGATCCCTTCACTAGGGATGGCGATATCTTTCAACTCTATTCTAGATGCTTGGAATGTATCATACAAGGAGAGCCTAGAGAAGTTGGCGAGATAATAACTTTCAACTCTATTTTAGATGCTTGAGACACGAAAAAACACAGCAGCCCAGGGACAACAGGAAGAACAATCTTTCAACTCTA
>CAZTPV010000173.1:0-9311 GCA_964615085.1 uncultured Desulfurococcales archaeon | reverse complement strand
CCTCTTCTTCGACATGTATGGAGCCTAATAGGAGTCCAGCCTTGGCTAAGGGAAAAGTCTACGTAGTTGGTGCAGGGCCTGGAGACCCAGAGCTACTAACCCTTAAAGCCATCAGGATCCTGAGCGAGGCGGACGTCATACTATACGATAGGCTCATACCAATGGAGGCACTAAAACATGCTAAGCCAGGTGCAGAACTAATATACGTTGGTAAAGCTCCTGGAAGACATGCAATGAGGCAAGAGGAGATTAACAAGCTTCTAGTTGCTAAGGCCATGGAGGGGAAGATCGTTGTTAGACTTAAGGGTGGAGACCCATACGTTTTTGGCCGTGGCGAAGAAGAATGCATGTATGTTCTAAGCCATGGGGTTGAGTGTGAAGTAGTTCCAGGAGTTACTAGTGCTATAGCTGGTCCAGCCTATGCCGGAATACCAGTAACCCATAGGGGTTTAGCATCAAGTTTCGCTGTTGTAACTGGTAGAGAGGCTGCAGAGAAGAGAGAGAAGACTATCAGGTATGGTGAGATAGCTAAAGCTGTTGACACACTAGTCATCCTCATGGGTGTTGGCTCTCTAGAGCAAGTAGTCAAGGAGATCCTAGATGCTGGTGTAGACCCATCAACACCAGTAGCAATCATAGAGAATGCTACAACACCAAAACAGAGAGTCATAGTATCAACCCTATCAAGGGTCGTTGAGGACGCGAAAAAGAGTAATGTAAAGCCTCCTGCAGTCATAGTAGTTGGCAAAGTTGTTGAGCTTAGAGATAAGCTCTGGAGGCTAACCTAGCTACCTAATGAATACTGGAGGCCATGATGTAACCCAGACACCGTTGACGGGATCCCATAGCTTCCTAGGACCTATAGGTGGTACACTAGCGTCATGAGTCTTAACATACACTACACCGGATGATGCCGGTAGTCTAAACTCGTTGGACTCATACTCTGAGACTATTGATGGGATGTTATTGAATGGTGGCGGGTTTAAGAAGAACATGTGTAGATAGCAGCCACTAGCTTCAAGAACCTCTATCCTAACAGTGTTATTGGTGTAAACTGTCAGCCTTATCACATGATCAATATAGTTGTCTAAAGGTGCTTTTGTGCCAGGCCACCATAGATCCTCCCATGCTGCAACAATGTCTAGGGAGACTTTTGTTGGATCATCCACTAGTCTAGGTAGATTGAAGACGTGTTTAACACCCTTAATATCGATTATGGTTACAGTGTAGGGTTTCGAAGCATAGTAGGGGTTTATGAATACTACTACTGGTCCAAGCTTATACCTCTCATCCCAACTCAACTTACTCAGGTCAAGCAGGCTCGTCCTAAGTATAGTGGCTTTACCAGTAACAGTCTTTAGCGTGGAACCGCTCTTGTATCCGAACTCGTAGCGTCCAGTTACAAGGTTTATGTAGACCCAGTGTATCTGGTTAGGATTAACTCTCCTATCTCCGGTACTACAGCTTACGTCTCTGCCTGCTAGGAGGCCTATAACAGCTTTACTAGCAGCCATGGCCATGTAGTAGGCCATGTTTACTGGCCTAGTGCTACGTGCTACAAGACCACTACTAGTACCTAGTGCAAGACATATAGTTGTTGGTAGCTTAGATACATCAAGTCCTAGCCCAACTAATGGTACATGTATTAGTGTGATTGATCCAGGTGATAGTCTTACGGGCTTGGGTAGACTAATTCTTGCGACTAGCTTCCAGGAGCCTTGAGCACAATCATACAAGTATACTGTATCAGCCTTAGCCTCTACCCCTATTGATGTAACGTAGATGTCTACATACCCTATCCCAGCCCTAACACTATTAACTACTACTGCTCCACTAGCCATACTTGTTTTAGTAGCCTGCTTTGTCACTGTATAGACTGAAGCGTATAGGATTATTGATGCTGTTAAGCCTAAGAGAACTAGTATTAGTGCTACCCACATGCTTGAAATGCCAGCCTCAAGTGTGGCCGGCGTGCTCCTCACAGCCAACACCCATGCTCGGTAAACCCGCTTCTCTTCATAGGCTTACCCCCTCGGTGCTACAATGGTTCCACATGCTATTCGGTCCGCCCATCGCCCCTCATAGGGGGCTCCACTTACATCTTAGCGTATAGGATGCTCAGTTTAATAAAGAGTTGGATCTAGCGTTTAGGGTAGTGGAGCGTGTAGTATGTTGGCTCGTCGTCCTCGAGTGCTCCTCCTAAGGCCTACAAGCAATGGTTTAGAATTGTTTAGGGGTTTTGCTGAAGCTTATCATGTGCCTATTGTCCGGGTTAAAGCTATCCCAGGAGCTAGTCGCAGAGTTTTAGAGCTCTGTCGGGAGGGTGGGTGGCTCGTCTTTACAAGTGCTAATGGTGTAAGGGTGTTTGCTGTTGATGCAGGTTCTTCTGGTGTTATGGAGCTTTCAAGGCTTAGTAGGGAGGGTGTTATTAGAGTAGCTGCTGTCGGCCCTAAAACAGCTAAAGCTCTTGAGGATATTGGTGTTAAGGTCGACCTAGTTCCTGAAGAGTTTATGGGTCGTACACTAGCCTACAAGTTGCTTGAGAAGTCTGCCTCTAGAGTCATACTGGCACGGTCTATGGCCGCCATACCAGATCTAAGACTAGTACTGGAGTCTCACGGCGTGGAAGTCTTCGAGGTGCCCTTGTACGCTGTTTACGTGGATAGGCTGTCCTCGCTGATAGCAGCATCGTTAGCGTTAACCATGGATTACATAGTGTATACTAGCCCTAGCATTGTTGATGCGCTATTTAAAGCTCTTGAGGAGCTTGGGCTGAGGAGTAGACTAGTGAGTGTTAGACACGTAGCTATAGGGCCTACTACAGCTAGAAAGCTTAAGGAGTACGGTGTTGAACCCTACTATCCTGAAACATATACTCTTGAAGCTATTGCTGAACTTATTAAGAGGGATTGGAGAGGCGGGTAGTAGGCCTTGCACAAGCACTCGTTTGAGGATAAACCCATCCTAGTGTTCTGGGAGACTACTAAAGCCTGCCTACTAGCTTGTAAGCATTGTAGAGCTAAGGCCATAACAACACCATTACCTGGAGAGCTAAGTACTGAGGAGGGCTACAAACTTATAGACATGGTAGCTGCGTTTGGTAGTCCACCACCACTTCTCGTCCTTACTGGTGGAGATCCCTTAATGAGGAAGGATATATGGGATCTAATATCCTATGCTAAGTCTAAGGGTCTTAGAGTAGCAGTAGCACCAGCGGTTACTAAGCTTCTCAACGAGACCACCGTGTCTAGGATGGCTGAGGAGGGTGTGAACGCTATAAGTATAAGCCTCGATTCTGGCGTACCCGAAGTCCATGATGGTATTAGGGGTGTTAAAGGCACCTGGGAGCAGACGGTGAAGGCTATAAGGTTGATCATCGATTACGGTATTAGGGTTCAAGTTAATACACTAATATCGAGAGAAACGATACCAACACTGCCAGAGACGATAAAGCTACTACTAGACCTTGAGGTGCCAGTCATGGAGGCATTCTACATTGTCCCTGTGGGTAGAGCTAGCATGGAAATGATGCCATCTCCTAGAGAGTTTGAAGACGTCTCTCACTATCTTGTAGAAGTCACTAGGTATGGGCTAATTATCAGGACTACAGAGGGTCCAATGTTTCGTAGAGCAGCTATACAGCGTCGTACTCTAGTCAAAGAAGGCTACAATCCTGACGAGGTGTTAGAGCTAGGCCCCCTCTATAAAGCGTTAATGGAGAAGACTAAGAGGATTCTAGGAGAGCCTGGAGATAAGTATCACGTATCAACAGCTGGTACAAGGGATGGTAAAGGCATAATCTTCGTAGCCTACGATGGTGGAGTATCTCCTAGCGGCTTTATGCCCTACAGTCTTGGTAGTATTAGGGAGAAGAGCCTAGTAGACATCTATAGGAACCATCCACTGCTAAAAGAGATTAGGGCAGCAAGATTCCATGGAAGATGCGGTGTATGCGAGTTTAGAGACATTTGTGGTGGTAGTCGTGCTAGAGCCTTCAACGTCTATGGAGACCCTCTAGCTGAAGACCCAGCATGCCCCTATACTCCAAGAAGCTTCCTAAACCTAGCCAGGAGGCTAGGCTTAGACGTCTCTAGAGAACCTCTAGTGGTGTGATAGATCTTGTCCTGTAGAATACCAGTAGACTGGCCTCAATGGCTTATAGACGCTATTATGAAGCTTCAATACTCGTTCCCACTAACGTTAACACCATTTAGTGATGTTGCTAAAAACGTTGGAGTTAGCGTAGATACACTCCTTTCTAGGCTACAAAGCCTTAAAGATCAAGGCTATGTTAGGAGGGTAGGCTTCTACGTTAACACGAGAAGTTTAGGCTTAACCCCTATACTCGTAGGGGTTAAGACGGATAAGCCTATGGAAGCCTATAACTATCTGAGAGAGAAGTTCAGTGTATCACATGCATATATTAGAGCTGGTAGCGACTATAATCTATGGATTGTACTGCGCACACGTAATTTAAACGATGTTCTACATTATCTTGAAGCCTTAAAGGGTAAGTATTTACAAAGCTTCGTCCTAGCTCCAAGTGTTAGAGTCTACAAGCTCTCAGTGAAATACGATATTGTTAGAGGAGTCTCACGTAGTGGGCCGTATCCAGCTCGCCCCCTTAATACACAGCATGTGTTGTCAGACATCGAGGCTAAGATAGTGAGGATGGTTCATAGCCTCCCTCTAAGGATTAAACCATACTCGTTCATAGCTAAAAGCCTAGGTGTTAGTGAGGAGAATATACTTGAGATAGTTAAGAGACTATTAGGTAAAGGTGTTCTAGCGGATCCAGGACTAATACTAAATGCTAGAATGCTAGGCTTCAACGTTAACGCTATGATCATTGTCTTTAACGATGCAAAGAATGTTTGTGAGTGTGTAGCTTCAGGGATTGAGGAGGCAACACACGTTGTCTTGAGGAAGCTTATCCCAGAGTATCATGGATGGAGTACTGCATGTTACTTTGTAGTACACTCCTGTAGTGAGAGTACACTTGTTAACGTTGTTGATAAGGCTTGTAGGCTCTGTTCTGCTAAGGAGTTAGAGGTGCTAACTAGTGTTAGAGAGCTCCAAGAGGTCTCCACGAGAGTTTAAGATTGATCTTAGTGAGCTTCTAGACTACTGTTGTAAGGTTGCTGCAGTAGCATTCATGATACTTTTAGTCGTAGCCGCTGTAGAGCTTGGTGTAGGTAGTGAGAAGCTAGCGAATACTCTAGCGGAGTATGCCTACTACTGTCTAGTGGCTGCTGTACTACTCTTAATCATCTCTATGAGCCTTGAGAGACGTGGAATAGTCTTAACTATTAGGCTTCCTCACCTACATCGCCAGAGGCTAGCTACTCTAGTCGTAGCTGTATCATCCCTACTAGTCTACACTTCTATGACGCTAGTTGGAGCTGTTGGTATGGCTTCAATTCCTGGTAGGCCAACGATTAATGAGCCTGCAGTGGTAGTGTCTAAGGCTATTAATCTACCATTGATCCATACAGCTGTAGCTATACTATTTATGCTAGTATGCTGGCTAGCAAGTACGCCTTGGCTACTCGTAACATCAGTTCTTTCAGCTATAAGTATAGGTTTATGCTTAGCTAGCTTCTACTGGCTTGCAGGTATTATTGGAGTAGCAGCAGCTCTCACTCCTCTCTCTTGGCGTCAAAGACTATCATCACTATACCTCTCTCTAGGTGTAGCAGGATGCATAAGCCTACTCACACTATTAGTTCCCCAACTATCCTGGATATCGTGGCTCTGGTCTGCTGGCTCAACATATTCCTCTCTTGTTGCATGCTTTGCTCTGTCTATAGGCTTGATCTACCTCTATTTAACTAGGAGGATTAGGCTAGTAGAGAGTGTTGGAGGCTCGATGACAGCTAGTGTAATAGGTTTCTCAGCACTTTTAGCAACAGCTATAGCTTCACCACTAATACCGCACTTCCTCTATGGTATCAATAGGATCATAGCCTTAGACACCATGTATAATATCAAGTTCTGTAACTTAGCACTGAAGAAGGGACTCCTACTTGCTGGCCTAAAATGGTATAGGCCATTATACGTTCTAGTAACCTGCCCTCTTGCGTGGACTATTGGGCTTAAACTATTCTACGATATTATTGTTCACGCTATTGGGCTAATTATTTTGGGCCTCGCGACCCTACTACTCTTAAGAGCCTCAGGAGTCGACTGGACTACGTCAAGCCTCGCAGCTCTTGCAATGGTGTTAATGCTTTCACCTGCATACGTATACTCTGGATTTCAAACAGCTTTACTAGCCCTACCCCTAGGCTTGACCCTCCTATACCTAGCTCAATACTCGATGCAGACTAGTAGGAGGCTTCCACTAGCGCTCTTAGCTGTGGTTTCACTCACACTAGGCTTATGGCATCCTTGGACTCTCGCATACTATTCGGCTTCAGCAGTCCTACTAGCTATAGCTCTACGTGAAACCCCGATTGATAGAAGAGCTCTTAGCCTCCTACTAGCCATGATGCCGGGTCTTACAGCCTATAGCCTTGTTCTACTAGCTGCTGGGAAGCCAGCCATAATGCCAGTTGTGGTAGCAGTAGCTAAGCCCGCTCAACCACTTGCATGGGCTCTTCACAACTATTACTGGGGTACACTATTGAGAGGCGATCTCTACCTAGCTGTAGCCTTAAGTATGGCTATAATCATGGCTTCTAGAGGGGTCCGTAGAGGTACCTTATGGGTTTATGTAGCGTCACTACCCCCTCTACTCCTTGTAGTAGTATCGCCAGCTGGGTGGCTTACATTGAGAATGCTTGCAACAGCTCCACTACCAGTAATAGCTGTGCTAGAACCTAGGGAAAAGTATAAGTTGGCAGTCGTACTAGCCGCTACTGGCTACTGGCTACAACTCCTTGTCAATGCAAGACCATTAGTCTAAGGGGTTTAAGCTTAGAGTGGAAGGAGAGGATGACTACTATGATTACACGTGAAGAAGCATTAGCTCTCTTAAGACGCTACCTCCGTAATGAGAAGATGATCAAGCATTGTTTAGCTGTTGAAGCTATAATGAGAGCTCTAGCACGAAGACTTGGAGAGGATGAGGAGCTTTGGGGTCTTATAGGTCTACTACATGATATAGACTATGAAGTTGTTGGTAGAGATCCTAGAGTTCACGGCCTTAAAGCCTTAGAGATCCTAGAGGGTAAACTTCCTCGGTTAGCCTTAGAGGCAATAGCAGCTCATAACGAGAAGAACGGGTTTAAGCCATGTAGGGAAGCTGAAAGGGTGGTAGCAGCTCTTAGAGCAGCAGACCACTTATCAGGATTAATAGTGGCTACAGCTCTCGTTATGCCTCATAAGAGGCTATCAGAGGTAAAGCTTTCAACCCTAGTTAAGAAGTTCAAGGCCAAGGACTTTGCTAGAGGCGTAGATAGGGCTAGGATCAGAGAAGTGGAGAAGCTAGGTATTAGCCTTGAAGAATTCATGGATCTAGGTCTTAAAGCACTACAGAGTATAGCTAATGAGCTTGGACTCTAAAGGCTTCTCATCTGCTTCTCAAGATCCTTTAGAACCTCCATGTTTATTGAGACCTCGAGAACATCAATAGAGTATTCAAGGGTCCTTCTAAAGCTTTCAAGACACCTCCTCACGTTCAATATTACCTCCATATCCTCTATGCATTGTGTTTGTGCAGCTACAGTATCACCTAGCCTCCTAAGAGCTATAGCCTCTTCAATCTCTTGATCAACATCCCCCTTACGGTTTAAGAATATGTTTATCGTGTCCTGATAGCATGATAGAACCTTCTCTGCATAGTCAAGTAGGCTTGGATATACGCATGAGGGTGCTGGTGAGCCTATACGCTCGATATTCGCTTTAATACTTGAAGCTATGATTGTTGCATGATCTCCTATACGCTCAATAAACTTTGCAGCCATCTTGTAGAGTGATGCTTCAGCTAGGGATGAAACTCCTAGAGCACTTGGCTCTTCAAGGCCTAGGAGTATGCTGTTAACTTGTCTCACTATGAAGATGTAGAATTTATCAACTATGTCATCCCTCTCCTCAACCTCCTCAAGAATACTCTTACTCCCCTCCTTCAACGCCCTCACAACATCCTCAAGCATGTGGCCCACGGTCCTTGCTAGCCTACGGAAGGAGGTTTGGAGCGGTAAGGCTCTAGGCTCGGCAATAGTCTGTAGTGTTATTCTTTGAGAAGACTCCTCAACAACCTCTACTCCTATAAGCCTCCTTGCAACAAACTCTCTTAGCTTCTTAGCAAGCTCAGGTTCAGGACTTCCCTTAAAAACTATGTTTATTGTTGTAACGCCAGAAGTATAGTATGATATTATCCTCCTTACTGCAGGCCATAACTTCTCACTACCATCAATATAAACTGTTGCCGAGTACTGCTGTCGCCCCTTCTCATGCACCGGTTTAATGCATAGACTTCCATCAGGCATTATGTGTAGGTCTACTTCACTACCCTTAGTAACACCATGCATTCTAATCCAGTCTTTAGGTAGTGTTATAGTGTAGGAGCCTCCACCAGTAACCTGCACTCTCCTCCTCAACTCTCTACAACCACTGACTATGGTTCTAGGAGGGTAAAACTAAAATTGTTATGTCCAGAAGGGGTTATGGAAACCTATTCTATGGCAGCTGGACTATAGGTTGTTGTGAGCTATGCTTTAACACCTGTCACCCTAACTATGTATTTCCTAAGCTTCTCCTCGGCAACCTCAACACCTATGCCTGGGCTATGTGGAGCGCAGATATACCCGTTCTTAACCTCCCATGGAGGCTCAACTATATCCTCATGGTAATACCTGCTGCTAGCTGATATGTCATTTGGCATGTTTACTCCAGGGAGGGTTGCAATAACAACTTGAAACGCTCTACCAACTCCTGTCTCAAGCATACCTCCAACCCAGAGCCCCATGCCAGCGGCTCTAGCTACAGCCTCAACATCTAAGCTTGGTTTAATGCCACCAACTCTACCTGGTTTAAGGTTTATTATCCTAGCAGCATCAAGCTCGTATGCTCTCACAACATCCTTAGCGGATCTTATTGACTCGTCAAGGCAGATAGGGGTTTGGATAATCCTTTGAAGTCTTGCATGACCTTCAAGATCTGGTGGAGGTAGTGGCTGCTCTATCATAAGTAGGTTATAGTCATCTAATGCTTTAAGAACTCTTGCTTGGTGTAGCTCGTACGCTCCATTAGCATCAACAGATAATGGTATATCTGGGTATTCCCTACGTATAGCTTTAACGGGTTCAATATCCCAGCCCGGCTTTATCTTTATCTTCACTCTAACATAGCCCTGATCAATATAGTAT
>CAZTPV010000172.1:0-3013 GCA_964615085.1 uncultured Desulfurococcales archaeon | reverse complement strand
GGTAAGGCTACTTCGCTAAGCCTAGCCTCTAGTATCTCATCACTAATCTTCCTCCAGTCTAAGAGTTCTATTATCCCGCTAGCCTCCCTCTCCCACATTCTAACAACAGTTATAGAACCAGCTGAGTGAACACTATAGTTTAGCAGTCCCAGGGGGATAGCATACCTCTCAGAGAGCCTTAAGTAAACCATTAGCGTTGCTAAGCCTATGACCGCCTCAACAAGCTTGACTGATGGTGGTAGCTCGTAAGTATAGCCATAAGTGTAGTCAACATACTTCCCTGTAACAGGTGCTGAGAGCTTAACAGTTGCTATCTCATGGTAGACCCTTACAGGTGAACGTCTTCCAGCAATTCTTGGCCTTCTAGACTCTATAATCCATTCGACATCTATAGGCTCTTCAACAAGTGTTCCAAAACCCTGCTTAGGAGCTGTGACATGGAGGAGAACGGTTGTGGTTATCCTACCGTACTTGAAGTCCTCTACAAGGCTTGGTCTCTCACCCCAAGCACGCTTAACATCCTCATAGTAGGCTATTGCAGCGTCAAGCCATGGAGCTTTATCACGGATTTTTGATACTGGTGCTTCATAGATTCTTCTACGTACGTAGTCTACTTCAACAACTATGCTGTCTGTTGATGGGTCAAAGCTCCCAGGCTCATACCTCTCTACAAAATCTCTCTTAGATACTTCTTCACCTACAAGTTCTTCGCCATTAAGCCTAAGAATCCTCCTAAAGCCGTATGGTGGTCCATGCTCGTAGAAGCTTATGTCCTCCCAGAACCTTTTACCTCTATTACTTAAGCCGAGCATTGTACCTCCAAGAGCAGTCGTGTACTCCTCTACTAGCCCATACCTCCTAAGCATTTTAGCCTCGTCATCATCTAGGTCAACCCCTTTAAGTAGTTTCCAAAGAGCCTTAAATAGTCTAGCATACATATTTGAGGGGTTTACATAGAGTTTTTCAAGGTGAAGGTTTATCCATTGCTTGATTAAGCCTGCACCAGATTCAAGAAGCTTTCTATCCCAGAGACCTGCGGGAATTATGATCGTTTCAGTCTCTGGGATAGTCCTCCTCCTACCCTTCCTACCCTCTCTCTGCTGGTACTCTCTAACGTCAAGTGGTAAGCCTACGTGAACTATCCTTGTGACATTACCTATGTCTATTCCTTGAGCTAGGGTTCTAACCGTTATTATCATTCTTATGAGCCCTCTCCTAGCCTTATCCTCAATACTCTCCCTCTCCTCCTTACTCACTAGATGGTGGTGGACTGCTACGAGTCTACGTAGATGGTTGGGAAGACGTTCAAGAAGGCTACGATAGAGTTTCTCTGCATGCCTAATACTTTTAGCGAAGACTAGTGTTACAGTGCCCTTCTCTGGGAGCTCTAAGACTTGTTGAAGAATCTCCACAACATCTATCCCTGGTCTTGGAGGCCTTAAACCTATAGCTTCAAGTGCCTCGTAAACCTCGTAGGCGTGTTCAACAAACTTACGCTCGTCAGCAAGAAGATCTATAATCCATGGCGCACGATTAGAGACTATATCAATGTACTCCTTAACGTAGTCTATAAGGGCTTGTATTCCTCTACCCACAACCACTACAACACGATTCCTAACTCTAAAGGGTTTACCATGGATTATTACTGTCCTCCTACCAGTTATGCTTTCTAGATATCTTGCAAGCTCCCTTGGATTACCTAGAGTAGCTGATAACACAGCTACTCTAGGTGGTTTAGACGTAAGGTACTTTGATAGGAGCTCGATTATCGCTAAGAGTAGGTGGGCGCCACGAGGACCGTAAAAGTCTAATTCATCTAGTACGATAAGATCGACTAGCCTTAAGAAGTCATCTAGTATAGGCCTACTAGTGTAGCCGTGACGTGCTATCCTCTTCATCTCTGAGAGCAGGAATGCAGGATTGGTAACAACTATTCTAGCTTTCATTAAGGCCTTGTAGAGTGCACTCTTCCTCTTAGCTATGGTCGGCCTATCAACTCTAACAACAGCGTAGGGTTCTCCTATGAGTGTGGAGTAGTTTTCAAGCCTCTTAATCTGATCAGCACTAAGAGCTAATGTAGGGTATACAGCTAGTACCCTCCACCTATTCCTTAGTGCTGGTATCGCCCATGCTTCAGTTTTACCACTACCTGTCCTAGCGACAAGTACAACGTTCATCCCCGACTCAAGAGCTTTCATGGCTTCAAGCTGATGCCTATACAGCTTCTGCGAGCCTAGCTCACAGCGAGCTAACTCTGGAAGTAGATCACTAAAGGTAGTATCAACTCTCTCTGGCTCTGAGGGAGGCTCCTCCCACATGTAAACCTCATACCCTAAAGCCTTTAACCTTGGTACTATACTAGCTGTTTTCAACACCTGCTCTTGTACGGCTATGGCTCACCACCTAGAGTCGCACAAAGCCTAGAATAGTCTTAAGCTGGTAATCCCCTATAGGAGTTGCTTATGGCCATAGAGTCTCTCGCAAAACTAGATAAGCTTATAATACTCTCACCCTACTCAGCTTCAAACGTCTTGAAGAATCTTAAACCCTTAAAGTAGGGTATTGAGTGCTAAGAGTCTCTTGGGCTTGGAGGACTAGAGGAGTCTTGCCGGTAATGCAGCCCTTTACGGGCTGTAGAAGTGGAGATGTAGCCTCACAAGTAATGATAACATCTCTTGATGAAGCTTTTGAAGCGTGTAGAGATATCCTAAAACTCGAAAAGGAGGTTAATGGTAGATCAGGGTTTAGGACCATTACTGGTAGGTATAGGGGTGTTCCATTAAGTGTTGTACTTGTGCCTCCAGGTGCTCCATTAACAGCTATCGCTGTAGAGGAGCTTTCAAGACTAGGTGCTAGAACTCTTGTAGGCTTTTGGTCAGGTACAGCTTTAACGACAAGCCTATCTGTTGGAGACATTGTATTAGCTTCTTCAGCTATTAAGGGTGATGGTGTTTCAAAATACTATATGCCAGCTGAAGTCCCAGCTTTTGCTGACCTAGAGTTAATGCAGAGG
>CAZTPV010000171.1:0-5172 GCA_964615085.1 uncultured Desulfurococcales archaeon | reverse complement strand
TGAGGATACTCAGAACCTACACCTTGACCCCAAATGACTTTAGCTTTAGCTGGTTCATCTGTCTTGAATGAGAGAGTGATTTGAGCTTTAGCTTCTGCACCTGTACCGGTAATTGGTGTCTCTATAACTAGGTCTGAGATAAAAGGTGGTTTGGTATCTACACCAGTTACATACCTGATTGGTTTAGAAACAGCTTGATTACCATACTGATCAGTGCCTCTTAGGGTAAAGATATAGAGCTGGCCATCTTCTAAGGCGCTAACTTGCATTAAGTGGTGAGTGGCTAGGTTACCATCATAGATGTTCTTAACTGCATCTTTAGGAGAGACTGGCAGTTCATCTAGTTCTTGAGGGGAGAGTTGAGATAACTGATCTAAATCAACTATTTTGCCTTCACTACTGTTAACCAACAACTTCTCTCCTAACTTAGTCTTTTCTAAGGCTTTAACATCTATCTCAACTGGTTGGTAGTCTACTTGGGCAGTGGTAGGCACATTGGTGCTAAAGGCTAAAGTGGCAGTGGTGCCATCACCAGCTTGATCTGTGGACATAACCACAGCAGTTACTTTGGGGAAGGTGATGGTGTTAAAGCTATTATCTTCAGAAAAGATATCATCTCCATCCGCTGTAGTCCCTCTAACTCTGAAGTGGTAGGTAGTGGAGTGTTTGAGGCCGGTTAATCTAACTGAGTGAGTTGATTCATCCGGTGTAGTTGAAACAGACTTGGTAATACCATAGTTGGTTGTCTCCCCGTACTCTACCTCTGAGGTGGCCAGTGAAGCTGTTTTCCAAGAGATAACTGCACTATCTAGTTGTCTATCAGTTACTTCAATTTCAGAAATCTCAGCAGTATTTAAAGTCGTAAAGCTATAGTCTCCAGAATAAGCTTGGTCTCTCTCATAGCCAACTAGGTCAGATTCATCTAGGGAAAGAACTCTAAAGTGATAGGTAGTGCCTGGAGCTAAGCCAGTGAGTTTGATCTTATGATCTTTGGTAGCGGTACTCTCTGATGAGGCTGAACCATAGCTTATGGTCTTACCATACTCTACTGTGCCAAAAGCAAATCTTGAAGTTGACCATGTAATAGTAGCAGTGGTTGAACCAGCACTAGATTGAGGTGTACCACCAGCTGAAGGAGGTGCGTTATATCTACCCTCAGGTGATTCTGAAACAGTGTTGGAAGCAATAGACTTAGCGCCAGCGTTATCTATAGCATAAACTTTGTAGTAGTACTTCTTTGACTGAGTGAGACCACCATCAGTATAGGCAGTGCTGTTTACTTCTCCTATCTTAGCAAAGGTTTCATTATCCTCTGATCTATAGACTTCATAGTGATCAGGAGTACTACCAGCTTCTGGCTTCTCCCAAGCTAAAGTGAGTCTCCACTTGCTTGCATCTCTATCTGAAGCATCAGAGATGGTTAGGTTAGTTGGCGCTCCTGGAGCAATGGTTTTGGCATAGAAGTCAATAGAGGCATAGGCATCAAAGTTGCGATTACCATGGCCTGTATTCTCATTCACGTTATTATCTTCTGCTACTAGGTAAAAGGTGTTCTTACCTTGTTGGGTAGCTAAAGGTAGGTTTTGAAGCGCTCTGGTAACTGTTTGGGCATCTGTGGTTTCAGTCATAGTTGATTCTGAAGGTGTACAGTTAACACAGTAGTAGTACTTAGCTATGTCTCCAGAATAGCTATCAGGTTTATCCCAAGTGATAGTAAAGGAGTTTTCACTGGCTGGACTATCACTAGAAGTGCTTGGTGAGACGCTCAGGTTAGTTGGAGCAGTAGGAGCAGAGGAGTTAAAGTAAAAAGGTGCTACCGAGACATTATTAGAAGTAGAGCCAGAGTAGTTACCTGCATTATCTTTAGTTCTAACATAGAAGAAGTTCTGGCCTTCCTGGTAGGCGGGAATGTCTGCTACTTGGGTTTCAGTGGTAAACTGCCATTGAGATAAAGCACCGCTACTAGTACCTGTTTTATACTCATAACCAGCTACACCACTACCTCCTTCATCTGTAGCTGCCGGCCAGAAGAAGGTAAAGGAGTTTTGGGCTTTGTAGCCTACATCGGTGGATGAAACACTGGTGGGAGCACTAGGAATAGTTCCATCATACTTATAGGTAAACATGGTGACCGGGTCAGAAACATTGCCAGAGTTATCTTTAGTTTGGAGCCTTAGGTAGTAGGTGCCGTTACTATCTAAACTACAATTACTGGGACTAGTACCAACAATATACTCTCTTTGGTTTGAAGCTGTTTCTAAGAAACAGTCATCCCCTAGGTTAGCTGAAGGTGTAGCTTCTTCATCCTTGGTGAGTAAGACTAAGTACTTATCTATACCAGAAGCGCTCTGTCCATTGGCGGCTACATCCTCACCTGCCTCCCAAGTGAACTTAGGTTGAGCATAGTTATACCAACTACCTGAAGTTAGATCAGCTGAGGCAGTAGACTCAGTTGAGTAACCTAAAGCTACACTACTAGGATTGACAGGCGCAGTAGTATCTTCTGCATAGTTAATTGCTAGATTAGTAATAACTGGAGAGTCATTTAGGTCTGAGTTAGGTGTTAGGTCTGCCTTCCACTGGAAGTATCTATAGGCAGGTGAGGCTATACTATTACCGTTTACTTCCTGCCAGTCTGTCCAAGTACTATTATCTTGGCTAGTTCTAGTGTAGTAAGTTAGAACACCTCCATTAAGTACTGAGGAGATAGATAAGGGAGTACCACCCCATGCTCCATTAGCGCCTAGGTCTATAACTGGAGATGTATAGGTATAAGTTCCTGCTTCATACCTATCATCACTCTCTGTGCCTGATGAGTGAGTGGTTAAACCTTGGTGGTAAAGTTCTGCTATTTCAGTAGGAGTTAGGGGTTTGTCGTAGATGCGGAGGTTGGAGATAGTAGCAATTGGTATCCTCTGCGGATAATTTCCACTCAAAACAATATTACTAGAAGTAAAACTGGGTATTGAAGTATAAGTGCCATCCACACAATAATTATCAAAACAGGCCGTCATGGTTAAATTAGGTCGCCATGTCATAACTACATGATGCCATATATTTTCTGTAAAACGATTAGCTATAGCAATATGACCGCCTCCCCAATAAAAGTTAGTGTGATTACTACCAACACAGTAAGATTCTATCTTGCCTGCACCTCCTAACCAAATTAGTTCTCTTACAGCATCATGCGCCGGACACCTATTCAGCCAATCTTTTTTAATCCATAAACTTACTGAACCTTCTGCTGGACTAATATTGGAAGTAACTGCATACTTAAGATCAAATCGTTGTCTCTCACTCTCACTCTCATGCGCCGTCCCACTCCAGGAATATCCTGTACCTAAAGAACCATCACAGTAAGTAGTAGCATAAGGTTTTGCTTCTAACTGTACTCCATCTACATAGATTATCTTACCTGGAGCAACTTGAACACCATAGAAAAGAGGTAGATCTTGAGTAGCTGATGAGTAGGTTAGTCTCCACCAACCTCCACCCATATCTGTATATGAGTCAGGTGTAACTACTGTATTACCAAAGACTAGTTTAGCAACAGATGAGTCTACTGTACCTCCTACGTTACCACTAGTGCCATCATAGACATAGGCTGAGAGTGTGTGAGTGCTAGTAGAGTTAGGATCTATAGAGGTAACATACTCATCACCGATTGCGCCACCATTAGCTAACTTAATACTCTTTGAACCAAACTTGTAGTAAGGAGCTGTGGTGTTTTCTGAAGGCGCAAGCGTATTAAAATAAGTAATAGTACCGTCGTATTGGTTTTGGCCAACATTATCACTACCAAAGTAGGCAGTAGTCGGTAAGGTACTAAAGTCTACTACTCCAGTATTAGTAGCTACTTCTGTACCATTAATCTTAAGGCTTAGATTACCACCTGATATATAGTCAATCTCAAAGTTATAAGTAGTGCCGGCATCTAGTGTTGGTGAAGTGTAGTCTGTGTTTATTTCAGTGCCATTAAACTTAGCATTGAGTCTTAAGGTACTGTCATCTTGCCTTAGGAGTTTAAGGTAGTTATTCTCATCACCATAAATGGTGATGATAGTTGGATAATTACTACCAAACTTAGCTGCATCAGCAAAACTATGCCTTGGAGTAAACTTAAACTTAACTATACCACTGCTGGCTGTTAGTTTAGATACAGGTTGTGTTAGAGTATCTGCTCCATCCACTCGCAAACCAGTACTCTCAGTACTGTTAGTCTCTGAGGCGGGAGTGACAGTGAGGGAGACGTCGTCGAGTAAAACTGCATATAAGTCATCTCCATATGCATCAACAGATGCACTACTTCCCTCAGTTAAACGCCATAATGGGTTTTCTGTTGGACTTTTATCTATCACCCTAAAAACAGCCTCGTAGTTAACCCAATTACCATTACCACTTTGGTTGAGATTCTTATAAAAAAAGGGTGTTTGATCTAGTAAATGTTGATACATTAATTCATAAGGACTCGACCTTAATTTTTCACCGTTATACCATAATCCTGCCGAAATATATGAACCAGCAAAAACAGATAAAGAAGATCTAATCCCACCATTGATTGGCACCTCCCCACCAACAAATTTAATAGCGCTATTACCACTGTGTACTAGAGAATTCTCTTGTTGTGTATCTCCTTGATTCAATACCTGAGTACCCCACCCCCTCGGAATCCAAGGATCACCACTACCTTCTTCTAATGATGGATTGTCGATTAAGTTAGAAAGCACCTCCACCTGATGCCAGTAGCAGGTGCCTGAAGTGTTGGTGTTTATCAGTTTAACTTTAAAGTTAGCATTGCCATTACCATCACTATCATTAGCTTCCCAAGTAAAGATGTAGGTGTCAGGTGAGGTTCTAGTAGATGAGGTAGTTCCATCTAGATGAGATATCTCGGTAGTACCATCATCTTCGGTAATTAAGATTCTAGGGTTGCAAGTACCATCACTATTACCTAAGGCTCTAAGAACAAAGTCATCCCCACTAGATACTCCTGAAGTAGTGTAAGAAATACCTTGATTAGCAGTACTACCATCACTACTGACTTTATATCCACCACTAAATATCTTCTCTGAAGTAGCTAAGGCAGAGACAGAGGTAGGTGTTCCTTCATCAGTCCAACCATCATTGGTGTAGGTGCCATTCATCATAAAGCCACCAGTATTATTAGTGTCT
>CAZTPV010000170.1:0-5330 GCA_964615085.1 uncultured Desulfurococcales archaeon | reverse complement strand
AATGCCAGCCTTACTTGGGTCAACACCATCCCTCTTCATACGCTCAAGAGCAACCTCGTAGATCTTCTCAACGTACTTCCTTAGTATGTTCTCTTCCTCTTCAAGGAACTTCCTAAGGTATGTTGGATCAGTAATCCTAATCTCTGCATCTATCTCTGGTTTTTCTACCTCTAGTGGTGCGTCTAATAGTACTATGTAGGCGTTCTCAACCCTCCTAGGCATACCAGGATGAACAACCTCCTTGTCAATGACTATTCCATAAACTAGCTGTGTGTCCTTAAGGCTCCCACCATGCTTCTTAATTATCTGTATGTTGTCTAGGTCGATGTATATCTTGTCTCCTCTCCTTTCAGCAATCTGTTTAACAGCTTTCACAGCAAGTTCTGCAAGATATTCTCGTGCACCGTGAACAGCTTTGCTCGTTAAGCTAGTCATAGCAACCTTCTTGAGAATCTCATCGTCTTCGATGTTTATTGGCTCTGCTATCTCGTATAGCCTCTTTATCGCCTCTTCAGCAGCCTTCTTAAAGCCGCTAACAATTATTGTTGGATGAATGTCCTTGTCTAGTAGATCCTCAGCCTGCTTCACAAGTTCGCCAGCAAGTATAACTGCTGTCTTTGTTCCATCACCAACTTCTTCATCTTGTCCCTTAGCTACTTGTACTACGAGCTTAGCTGTTGGGTGCTGTACATCCATTTTATCTAGAATGGTTGCACCATCGTTTGTTATTGTTATGTCTCCAAGACTATCAACTAGCATTTTGTCCATTCCTTTAGGCCCGTATGTTGTTCTTAGTGTTTCAGCGATAGCTCTAACAACCATTATGTTGGCTCTTAATGCCTCTCTACCATAGGTTCTCTGCGTACCCTCCTTAAGGATTAATACTGGAACACCAGTAGGCTCAACTACACCTACTCTACCCTGAGCAGCCATGTGGTGTTCACCTTATCATATCTCCGTCAAGGATTTGCCGGGGGGCTTCTATATAAACATAACGGTTTTGAGAGCATGCCTATCCTCACGTAGCCTGAATTTAGGCTATAGGCGTAGAGTAGTTTTAAAGAGGGTGCTAGAGCCTATTGTGCCCTTTCACTTGGGGGTGTGGTTTGGGTAAGGTTCGTATAGGCCTTGTTAAGAGGACCGCCAGGAAGCTTATTGAAATGTACCCTGATATTTTCACAGAAGACTTTGAGCATAATAAACGAGTCGTATCTATGCTCGTAGAGGTTAACTCGAAGAAGCTTAGAAACCAGATTGCAGGCTATGTTACTAGGCTAGTAAGGTTGTACCGTAGGACAGGAGAGCTAGAGCTACTCCTAGAGCGTAAGAGAGCTGAAGAGGCTAGAGAGGCTGCTATGGAAGCTTATGAAAGGATGAGGCAGGAGCAAGAGTCTAAAGCCAGCTAAGGTGTCATATTTGGTTCAACAAGAACATCCAGTACCACATAAGTTTGTCGCTGTCAGCTGGACTGAAATAGAGGAGCTATGTATTAGTGTGGCTGAGAAGATTCGTAAAGCAGGGATTAAAGTTGACGTAATTATTGGTGTTCTAAGAGGTGGTTGGATACCTGCACGCCTGCTTTCAGATTACCTAGGAGTAGAAAGAATGGGTGCTATAGGCGTTAAATTCTATAGAGGTGTTGGAGAAGCTGGTGAGAGACCAATAGTAACGCAGCCACTGGTGCTGGACATACGTGACCTAAACGTACTAGTTGTAGATGATGTTGCAGATACCGGAAAGACCTTAAACACCGTCACTAACTTCCTAACACTCTATGGCCCTAAACACATATACACAGCAACGTTATACGTTAAGCCTTGGTCAATAGTTACACCAGACTTCTACGCAGCGATAACAGATGCATGGATAATCTTCCCCTGGGATAAAGCTGAGACGTTTGAAGAGCTTGTCAACCTTAGAGGGTTTAGTATCGAAGAGGTTTCAAGAATTAGTGGTGAGAGCGTTGAAAAGATTAAACGCCTGCTTAGGACTAGGCGTAGATGAAGAGGAGGTAGAGTTACCAGTAGCTGGAAGTCATAGGGTTTGCATGCTATGTATTGAATGGCCTGGCGAAATAGGCTACTCAATAGCCGATAGGCTAAACGCAACAGTGATACCATCTAGGCTGCTGACCACCCGTCTCCACATACTAGTCTCAGCAGCCCTGGCAGCATACATGATTCAAAAGCGTAGGAGCATAGCTAGGAAGAAGCCGTTAAACATGCTAGCAGTATACATGGCTACAAGGAATATTTCAAGAGTGATTGAGGTCACTAAGCCCTGTAAAGGTGAGCCAGTACTACTAGTAGCCCTAGACAATGATTGTGAGAGACTAAAGAAGGAATCCTCGCTAAAAGTATCAGGTAAGTGTTGCCCTAAGCTAAAAGAGGCTTTTAAGGAGATTACTGGGATGCAACTAGACCTCCCCGAGGAGCAGCTTGAAAGAATCCTACTAACGCGATCAGCGATAGTAGCTGGATTAGGCAAGATCTAGACCACTATAATTGTAAAGCTATATAAGGATACTAAGACTGCTGTTAGCATAAAATCTTAATAACCTAGTAGACAGCCTACTACCTAGCTGAAGGAAGAGAAGGAGTGCGTGATGGTGCTGCATTATGGTAGCATTCTTCGAGGAGGAAGAGGAGGAGGAATGGTGGGAGGAAGAAGAGGAGGAGAGTGAGTGGTGGGAGGTAGAGGAAGAGGAGGAAGAAGAGTGGGAGGAAGAAGAATGGTAAGATCCTAGAACTAAGACAGTTCTTTTAGCTCATCATATCATATGCTTGTAGGGGAGTAAGAGTTCTCAGAGCCGTCACCACTCCTCACAGCTCAGCTCCCTAGATTCCAATAGCTATTCACATTAATACTTGTTACTCCCTTAACGTCGTGTTGCCAGTAATGGTGGCTAATGCCATGGTGAGAGTCGCTGTTGTTGATAGGGAGCTTTGTAAACCTAATAAATGTAGTCTTGAATGCATTAGGTTTTGTCCAATTAACCTTACCGGAGGTAAGGCGATAGAGCTTAAAGGTGGTAGGGTAATAATAAACGAGTCTGCTTGTACTGGTTGTGGTATTTGTGTCAAGAAGTGTAGGTTTAAGGCTATATCAATAGTTAATCTTCCTGACGAGCTTGAGAAAATCCTAATACATAGGTATGGTCCTAATGGGTTTAAACTTTATGGCCTACCTATACCGCGTAGAGGCTCAGTGATAGGAGTCATAGGTAAGAATGGTACTGGAAAGACAACTGCACTGAGAATACTTGCTGGTGAAATTAAGCCAAACCTAGGAGAGGTTAGTAGAGAGCCTTCATGGGAGGAGGTTCTTCGAAGGTTTAGGGGCACTGAGATACAAAACTACCTTAGCCTTGTAGCTGAGGGGAGGATTAGAGCTGTACACAAGATCCAATACATAGATTTAGTTCCAAGAAGAGTTAAAGGACAGGTAGGTAAACTTCTTGAATCCGTAGATGAAAGGGGTATTGTAAAAGATCTTGTTAAAGAACTGGGACTAGTAAACATCCTTGATAGAAGAGTTAGTCAGCTTAGTGGTGGTGAGCTACAGAAGTTCCTCATAGCAGCAGTACTGTCGAAGAACGCTGACATATACTTGTTTGACGAGCCTGGAAGCTACCTTGACGTAAGGGAAAGAGTTAAAGTGTCTAGGGTTATCAGAAACTATCTTCCTAAAAATGCTTACTCAATAGTAGTCGAGCATGACATAGCAATGCTAGACTACTTATCAGATTACGTTGTAATAATGTATGGCGAGCCTGGCGTCTACGGTATAGCTTCAAAGCCTTATGGTGTTCGTGCTGGAATAAACCACTTTCTCAAAGGGTACCTACCTGCAGAAAACATGAGAATTAGAAGTGAGCCGATACTCTACACGATAACACCAAGAATAGAGCCATCAACCTCGCTGAGAACTTACTTAAGGTGGTTCAACCTACACGTAGAACTTAATGGCTTTAAGCTGGATGTAAGTAGTGGAGAGGTATATGAGGGTGAAGTGCTAGGAATACTAGGGCCAAACGGGATAGGTAAGACAACGTTTGTAAGAGTACTTGCTGGAGAGCTTGAGCCTGTTAGAGGATCTGTTGAGAGACTAGGACTTGAAGGTAGAGAGTTAAAAGTGAGTTATAAGCCTCAAAAACTATCGCCAGAATACTTTGGAGAGGAGAATACTGTTGAGAAAGTGCTGAGAGAAGCTAACCCCTTAAGTCTTACACCAGGATCATGGCTTTACACCGAACTTGTTAGGAAGCTACGTTTAGACCTACTACTTGATAGAAAGGTTGGAGATCTTAGTGGCGGCGAACTTCAGAAGCTCGCTGTAGCATCAGCTTTAGCTAGAGAAGCTGACCTATACCTTCTAGATGAGCCATCAGCATACTTAGATGTAGAGGAGAGGCTTAGTGTAGCAAAAATTATCAAGAGGCTTACAGAAGCTAGGAGCGCTGCAGCTCTAGTAGTAGAGCACGATATTGCTGTGCAAGACTACATAGCTTGTAGAATAGTGGTCTTCAAAGGTAAGCCTGGAGTGCATGGAATAGCCTTAGAGCCTAAACCCTTACATGAGGCAATGAACCTATTCTTGAAAGAGCTTGGAATAACTATTAGGAAGGATCCAGAGACAGGCAGACCTAGAATAAACAAGGAGGATAGCTATCTTGACAGGCTACAAAAAAGACTTGGTAAATACTATTACATAGCGAAGAGAGGCGAATAAAAACTAGTTTAACCATTTTACGCTTCAACTCCTATTAACGAACACTTTATAAGATTCCGAGTGATGTACACAATTAATACTTGAAAAACCAGTGAGGGGTGGACTACTTGACGGAGAAGATAACGATAAGCGTGATTAAGGCGGACATAGGCAGTATTGCCGGCCACCACAAAGTCCACCCCGATACCATGGCTGCAGCCTCAAGAGTGCTCTCAGAGGCTAAGAGGAAGGGGATAATTATAGACTTCTATGTGACTCATGTAGGTGACGACTTGCAGCTGATAATGACGCACACTAAAGGCGTTGATAGTCCGGACATCCACGGACTAGCCTGGGAGGCTTTCAAGGAGGCAGCAAAAGTAGCTAAAGAGCTAGGACTCTATGCTGCAGGACAAGACCTACTAAGCGAAGCTTTCTCTGGAAACGTTAGAGGGCTAGGTCCAGGAGTAGCTGAGATGGAGATAACACCTAGAGAGAGTGAACCAATAGTAGTATTTATGGCTGATAAGACTGAGCCAGGAGCATTCAACCTACCATTGTTCAGAATATTCGCAGACCCATTCAATACTGCAGGACTAGTAATTGACCCCAAACTACAT
>CAZTPV010000169.1:0-7473 GCA_964615085.1 uncultured Desulfurococcales archaeon | reverse complement strand
AACAGGTTGTGTATACACTTTAGCTCTAAGATCTGATGGAAGCATAGCTAGCTCGTTATCAAGTATGAATGCACCACTAAACATTGCACAACACTTACCACATCCACTAATACACTTCATCTTATATGCGTCCTTGAGTATGGATTCACCTACCTCTTCAAATACAAGCATGTTAACATGAGTTCCTGGTGTAGGTTTAAAAGCCGCTAACAGCCTTGCGAGTCTCGGAGAGTAGTAAACACCTATGAACCATTTCTTAAGCCTTGCAGCTTCCCTTAGAGCATACATGTTCCACTCACGGTCTCTTCTAGGCTCCTTCAACACATAGATTTTAGCCATAAGCTACACGCTCAACAAACCTGTAGACGTGTAGTATTTAATTAGCATTGCCGTTGAGAGCCTAGAATCAAGAAGAAAAAGACTGTTAGCATTTAAGTCTTTCAACAATTACTCTACAGTATGGTGGCTTGGCTTCCGGATCCCTATACACTATGTATTCAGGTCTAGTACTACTGAGACAGAGTTCTTTCTTCTTTGCAGGACTCTTAACCCACCTAACGTTAAGCCCATACCTCCTAAGCATGCCAGCTACTAGTCCAACGCAAACACCACAAGCTACTGGATTGCCTTCAGCTTTACCGTAATAGGGGCATTTTTTGGCCTCGATAATGTATTTGTCTTCTTCCTCAATTATCCTCTCAAAACCTGTAAGGCCCATTCCAAGCCTCTCAATAAGAGCTTCAAGAATATCCTTTAAGCTGTAGGATGAGAGGTCTAAGCCTCTTTGCTGAGCTCCATTCATCACTATCTTAAAGCTTTCATAAGCCCCCTTCTCGGCAACTCTCGCCACTAAGGTAAAACCTGCTTCGAGGCCTAGAAGCTCTCTTGCAAGTTTAGCTAAACCATCAACAATCATTGATTCAAAGTAGCTCTTGTAGACTTTTTCTCGAGTACTTGTATCCATTATACTCTTCTCAATCTCTACATTCCTTTTAGTCACGGTCTCACCCCCAAGCAGAGTAGACTAGAAGGCTGCATACTCGTGGACGCTGTTTATATCAGTTTAGTATCGTAAATCGATATTTAATCGCATTCTTAGTGTTTTCAGTACCTAGTTGTCATAAGGCTACTTAAACTCGCCTCAATGTCTGCTAGGACTGGTAGTAGTGTGTAGGTATGGGGGCCACAGTATTGGCTATAAGCAAGAAGATTATAGGTGTTGTAGTGCTTGTTATTGTTGGCGCCATAGTATTATACGCCATATATACAAATGCACCGAGGATTAGTGAGAGCCCACTTATACCAAGTCAGATAAGAAGCATCATAGGATCTGCCCCCAACATCATTAAGGTCTCCTCAGCATGGTTTAAGCCTGGCGGTAAGATACCATTAACTTGTGCTTATCCACGCTGTGGTGGTAGTAACCTATCGCCACCCCTATCCTGGAGTAACGTACCTAGAAATGCTAAGAGCCTTGTAGTAATAGTATATGATCCAGATGCACCAACAGGGTTGTTTATACACTGGATACTGTATAATATACCTCCAACAATTGACTCTCTTCCAGAAGGTGTTCCACATGAGCCTATTGTAGCTGGTATTGGTTTACAAGCGCAGAATGACTTTGGTGAAGTAGGGTATGGGGGTCCTTGTCCTCCACCCCACTCTAAGCATCGCTACGTATTCATGGTGTTAGCGCTAGATAGTAAGCTGAATATCAAGCCTGGAGCTCCTGCAAGAGAGGTTTTAGTAGCTCTTAAGGGTCATGTAATAGCTTATGGCTATACCTATGGCGTGTTTGGAGTACCATAGCAGCATCATGTAGAAACACTATTAGGCTTACATAATTCTAGCTTCACTGAAGCAAGCGTGTGGTGTAGACCCTTGTCTAGGCTTATCTACCCTACAGCTTTAACCATAGCTGGTGTAGATTCTGGTGGAGGTGCTGGAATAGCTGCAGACTTAAAGACTTTTGCAGCGCTTGGAGTTCATGGGATGGTTGCAGTAACTAGTGTAACAGCTCAAAACACCCTAGGGGTTAGAGCTGTATACGATTTGCCTCCAGAAATGGTTGCTAAACAGATTGAAGCAGTAGCTGAGGACCTAGGTGTTGATGCGGCTAAGACTGGCATGCTTAGCAACTCTAGCATAGTGAAGGTGGTTGCGGAATGCGTTAAACGCTATAAATTCCCTCTTGTAGTCGACCCCGTCATGGTTGCAAAGAGTGGTGCACCACTACTACGCGAGGATGCAGTGAAAACACTTATTGATGAACTTATACCATTAGCTGAAGTGGTTACACCAAACAGGTTTGAAGCTGAGAAGATAACTGGCATGAAGATTAAGAGTGTTGAGGATGCTCGTAAAGCTGCCAGAATCATTGTTGATGATCTTGGTGCTAGAGCAGCAGTCGTTAAGGGTGGCCACTTAGAAGGAGATTATGCTATAGACGTGCTCTACTATGAAGGTAGATACTACGAGTATAAGGCACCAAGAATCCATGGAGGCTGTACACATGGCACTGGATGCAGCTTCTCAGCAGCCATAGCAGCGTGTATAGCTAAGGGTAAAAGTATACCGGAAGCTGTTAAAATAGCTAAACAGTTAGTCCATGCAGCTATAGAGTATGGTATACGTAGAGGACATGGACATTGCTCCGTCAACCCCATGGCCCTAGTGGACATAAAGTCACAGCTACATGATGCTCAAGAATCCATCGAGAAGAGCCTAAACAAGCTCATAGAAGCTAGTAGCCTTGTAGCTGAGTACGTACCAGAGGTTGGAATGAATATCGTAGAAGCCATAGACCCTAAGTATGCTAAGAGCCTAAACCACGTAGTTGGTGTTGAAGGTAGGATTAGACGTGGCTTGAAAGGACTCCTAGTATGTGGTAGGATAAAGCCTGGAGCTTCAAGTCACTTAGCAAGACTAGTACTTGCAGCACTAAAGAGAGATCCCCGAATAAGAGCGGCAGTTAACATAGCCTACAAACCTGAAGTAGTTGAAGCAGCTAGAAGGCTAGGACTTAAAGTAGTGTATGTCGACCGGTCTAGAGAGCCTCAGGACGTTGCTAGTATTGAGGGTAGGAGTATGGAGTGGATCATTAGTCAAGCATTTAGAGATACTACACCAGACGTAATATACGATGAGGGGGCACATGGCAAGGAGCCTATGATCCGAATTCTAGGAGTTAACGCTCTTGATGCTGTAAACAAGCTTTTAAGGATACTACGTGAAGCACGAAGATCTTGAGAGGCTTTGATAGCATGTCTTCAAACCTAATATCTCGGAAGGTTTTAAGGTATAGTGAAGCTGACGTAGCTAAAGTAATACTTGAGGAAGCGTATAGGATACTGAGCAGCGTGGTCAAAACAGATGTAATAGTTGTTGGTGCTGGCCCTGCAGGGCTTGTAACATCATGGCTTCTAGCTGAAGCTGGTGCTAGAGTAGTAGTGCTAGAGCATTATCTCGGTGCTGGAGGAGGTATGAGGGGTGGTTCAATACTATTACCGGTAGCTGTGGTTGAGGAGGGTAAGGCTATTGAGATTCTTCGTAGAGCAGGTGTAAGGCTTAGAATGGTTAAAGAAGGCCTATATGTTGCAAACCCTACAGAGCTTGCAGCTAAGCTTACAGCTAAAGCTGTTGATGCTGGTGCACTCTTCCTGCCAGGATACCATGTCGAAGACCTTATTGTCTCTCTGGAAGATAAAGGTTTAAGGGTTAGAGGTGTTGTAGTCAATCTCTCGCCAGCTATTGATGCAGGATGGCATATTGATCCTTTCTACATGGAGTCTAGGATTGTAGTAGACGCTACTGGCCACGATGCATACCTTGTTAGGCTACTAGCCGAGAAGTATCCAGAGTATGTGAGGATTAAGGGTATGAAGAGCTTAGACATCTGGAGAGGCGAGAGAGAGGTCATAGAGAAGAGCGGGCCAATAGTACCAGGACTATACCTTGCAGGTATGAGTGTATCCATAGCACATGGAACTCACCGCATGGGGCCAGTGTTTGCTGGAATGTTCTTATCAGCTTACACTACAGCAGAGAAGATTGCTAAAGAGCTAGGTGTGAAGCTGAAATGCTGATATCGCTTAAACCCTACGTTGTAAGATTCGTTTCAACACACCGTAAAGCTGGTAAGACGAGTATTGCTTCTAGTGTTGTTAAGAGGCTAAAGGAGGAAGGCTATAAAGTCGCAGTGGTTAAGCATGTAGCTCACGAGATCACTGTTGAAGATAAGGATACAACACGGTACATTAAAGCAGGAGCAGATACAGTTGTAGCTATATCGGACACGCTAGTAGCACGCTATGAGAGACAGCTAGCTATAGATCTAGCTAGAGTTATTGAGAACCTAGACTCATTTATCATCGTTGTTGAAGGCTTTAAAGGTAGTGGTATAGGTGATGTAATAGCGGTAGCTAATACACCTAAAGAGCTTGAAGAACTCCTAAAGATTGAGAAGAACGTAATAGGTGTTATGGGATTAGAGGGTCATAGCAGCCAGAGCTACAAGTTGTTGACAGTAGAGGAGGCTGCTAAGCTTATAGAGTCTAGAGCTCTCGAACACCTATTAAATCAGCTCCCTAAAGCTGATTGTGGTATGTGTGGACACTCTTCATGTAAGTCACTAGCACAGGCACTACTTAAAGGTGTTGAAGCGTTCTGTCCTAGGCTAATCGAGGTTAAGTTGACTGTCAACAATAGGCTAGTAGTGTTAAACCCCTTTGTTAAGAGGCTACTAGTAAACATTCTCCTAGCATTCATAGACTCCCTAAAGGGTGTTAAGAGGCCGTTTAAACACATCCTAGTAGAGGTAGGATTAGACTAGCGTGTTTAGGGCTGAGATAATCTCTCTAAGCCTTTGCTCAGCTTCTCTAAGCCTACCATCCTCAATGCATTTAACCACGTACTTAACCTCATACGCTAGGTCAATCATGTCATTTTTCTCGAACTCTCTAGCAGCTTTCTTAAGAGCCTTAATAGCTGGCTTAAGCATTAAGTTGACAAACATGTCTGGCGTTAAGGGTATTCCAGAGAAGGCTGCAGGTACAGTAACCTCCATCATAACCCTACTATAGGATCTCCCTGTCTTAACGTCAAGAGCGCTTCTAACTATTGCAAGAGCTGTAGTTAGTAGTTTTTCAATACTAGTCAACACTTACCCTATTAACCAGAGCTAGTAGAGGATTCTATATAGTGTGCTGAGCCTTGGAGAGAGAGCCAATGGTGTACATGAGGGTTATCGATGTTCAGGGTGAGCGTATAGTAGCGATATGTGATGAGGAGCTACTAGGTAAAAGGATTAGTGATGGCAGGATAACACTAATAGTTTCTCAAAGCTTTTACGGTGGTAGCCTAGTACCCTTGAGCGTAGCTATTAGGGAGGCTAAGGCAGCCACTATACTAAACATTGTTGGAGAGAACATAGTTAATGCAGCTATACGTGAGGGGCTCATACACCCTGACGCTGTTATAAGAGTTAAGGGTGTACCTCACGCTCAAGCCATCAAGGTGAAATACTAATGTCGTCCACCTACAGTATCTGTGTTAAATGTGGAGCTCAAACAAGGCTTGTAGATGGTAGGCTTTGCCCTCAATGCTACATAGAGACTTACGGTTTAGGCTACTTCCCGAAAACAATAAGATTAACAATATGTAGTCGTTGTGGAGCCTACAGGTTTCAGGGACGCTGGTATCCTGCTTCAAACCTTGAGGATGCTCTGCACTCAATCTTGCAAGTAGTATTTCATCCTCGCGAGGAGGTAGAGTACTATAGGGTTGAGGGAGCTAAGTACGTTCACGACAAGTACCATGGCGACTACGTTGAGGTTATAGTAGCTGGCAAGCTTAGAGGCTTTGAGAAGGAGTATCAGTCTAGATACGCAGTACGCATAAGCTTAGTGAAACAGATATGTCCAACATGCTTTAGAAAGGCTGCTGGAAGTTTCTCAGCAGTGATACAGATTAGAGGCTGGGATAATAGGCTTCCACACCACCTTCGAGAAGAAGTGTTAAAGATACTCAATAGCCTTCCTGCAAGCATACAAGAGAGCATAGTTGAGGTTAATGAGGTTAGAGAGGGTATAGACCTTAAGCTCCTAGACCAGTCCATAGCTAGGACTATAGCCTCAAAGCTTAGAAGCATCTTCGCAGCAAAGATTACTGAATCCCATAAGGTTGTTGGTAGGAGGAGTGATGGAAAGAGACTCTCAAGACTAACATTGTCGGTAAGACTCCCATTCTTCTCAAAAGGCAGCCTCGTAGTATTTAGAGGCGAGCTAGCTAAGGTAGTAGACATACGTGGAGGCTACGTCTACGTTACAAGCCTATCAACAAACAAGACCTACCGGCTATCAATAGAGGAGTCCTGGTCTAAGCTTAGCCAGCCAAGACTAGACAATATGGTTAAAGGCGTAATAGCAGCAGTAACACCTTCAGGTATACATGTACAGCTCTTAGAGGGAGCATATGATTACATAGAGCTTCCAAGAAACCTTGTAAGAACAGTAGACTTCACACCCGAGCCCGGCATGGAGGTAGTCGTCGCGAAGCTCAACAAGTACTGGTACTTATTTAGATCCTAGCCTCCTCCGGCAGCTGGGAAGACATCGATAACATCGCCATCCTTAACTCTAACCCTCATACCACCCTTAAGGTCTGCATGGACGCCATTAACTAGTATCATTGGTGTCCAACCACGCTCTATAAATTCTCTTAGAGCATTCCATAGATCCTGCACTGACTTGACAACATCCTCTAGTGTAGCATCATCGTTAACAATCACCACCTTAGTCTTCCAGCCTAGCTTCTCTCTAAGACTCGTGTAAACGTTTATAGTAACTCTCGCCACAATCCCACCCTCCACATAGTTTTCAGTACTGTCTAAACTTTACAACAGGTAGCCTATTAACCATGTAAGCTATGTCAACTGCTCTAACCTCTCCTAGTCCTGGTCCAGGCTCTCCGAATAAGTCCTCAAACCCACTAGGGCTCCTTAGAGTCTGCTCTATACTCTTAACGGCTTCATACAGTCTTCTACCTTTAAAGAACTTGTCAAGCTGAGAAGCAATACGTGCTAAGGTATTGTACTGTGTCTCCTCAACTAGATGAATATTACTGCCTAGTTGTAGTGGTGTACTTAGAGTCTTAGATACTAGCTGTAACCCCTTAACCTTAGGCTTCCTTAAAGGTTTAACACTAGCAACTATCCTCCCTCTAGGCCTAGCGTACTCCCTCTCAACGGGCTTAGCCACGGCAAGAGACCTAGCGGCATCAGTCCTATCATACGCTCTATACGCCTCCATAACTATTACCTTATCCGCTATCGAGGCTAGGATAGGTGATGAGGATACTATTATAAGGCTAATACCATTCTTAGCCATGCTCCTTCCAAGCTCAGCCAAAGGAGTTACTGTAATCCATCTAGTAAGCTTATAGGATTGGGGGTCCACGCATATAATGTTAGTT
>CAZTPV010000168.1:0-4883 GCA_964615085.1 uncultured Desulfurococcales archaeon | reverse complement strand
CAGTCAAGGCGGCAGCTCCTAATATTTACAGCTACAACGATTATACCTTTCTCTCTAGAGGCATTGTATAAGTCTAGTAACTGTAAAGCTTTAGATTCTTTAAGCACCTTTAAAACCTTATCAATATTATCAATATTCTTATCGAAGATGAAGCAGCCTATAGGACTTTTAAACGCTTGAAGCATTCTCTTAGCTAAGCTAGCCTCCTCGCTTTCAATCATAACCTTTCCACCATGGTTTAAAAGCAGTAGAAGCTTAGATATCTTTTATTTCCTAGTTTTAAGAGCTAGTTCTTAACGGGTGGAAGCATAGACTTGAGTAACCTGAAGCCTAAGAGTATGCGACAAATTCCTTTAGCCCACTTAGAGGGATTGGTAGCATTGGGAATGATAAAGGAGATTCAAGTATCTAATTGTGATAGTTCAGGAAGGAGAAGGAAAATCATAGCTCGGGATGTAAACGGCGTGTTTTATGAAACTAGATGCATAGACTACCGAGGACTCAATAAATTCATGATGTTCTATAATAAGTACGTTAAGTTATCTAAGGATCTTATTATGGGTGTAGATAGTGAAGAGACTCAGAATAAGGGTTATACCAAAGAAACTTAACGACCTTGAAAAAGTAGTAGAGGAGGTAAACGAGTTAAAAGGATATCACATAAGCGAGCTACAACGCTCACTAGAGACGTTAAAGGTGATGATAGAAGCATTAAATACTAGGATGAGTCTGCTAGAGAGTTTAGTCTATCAGCTTGAGAAAATAGTATTACAGAAGTGTTTGCCTAAAGCTTCTAAAGAGGAGTAATTAGCGTCACTGCTTCCCTAATGCCAGCAACGAGAATACGTTCCCTATTAACACTATCAATTAATTGACCTTTAACTCCCCTTACCTGTATCTTATTCTTGGTAAACATTGTGGCAAAGTATATGCCGTCGAAAGACACTATGTAATCTAGATTCTTTAGTCTCTTGCATGTAACGACGCGTGCTATATGTGGATAGTCAAGAACTTGCGGATAGTAGTCCTCTATGATACATTCATCTTTTACAACATCGTTAGAATCGATTACGAATATTCTCCTCTCTGGTTGACTCCTATAATGCGGCTCGTAATAGCTTAAGGAGAACGTTATATTCATGAACTTAAATCTTGAGTATGGTGAGTATAGTTTAACTATGTCTGCAACACTAAGTCCTCTACTACAAGCCTCTCTCATAGCCCACTCTCTGAGTTCACGTGGTGTCAGAGGCTTAACAATACCATCATGTAGAAGTTCGCTTAAAATATCTATGATCTTACAAGCACTCTTATAGCCTGCAACAACAAGATCTATATCTGAGCTTCTAAGAGCATAGCCTAGTAGAAGGGATCCAGTAAAGTAGATGTTGATGCCAACTTTACGTTTAAACTCACTAACAATATTGAAGTGATGTATGTCCTTTCTAAGCTTACATATATACTGGTGTGAAGCTTCCCTATGACTACATACAATAGCCCCCTTATCTGCTTGCGTATTGTAAAGTGGAATTGAAACACCGTATCTAGGGTCATGAGTGAGAATGCTTGTGCTTGAAACTACTTCTCTTGGAGAATATGTATTTATTATTCTAGTGATTTTAATGCCGTTATAATCTTGTTCGTACCTCGCTTTATGTACTACAAGTAGGTTACTTTCATCAACTCTTCTAACAACGATAAATAGTTTACCTTTAGACAAAATCGTATAGAAGGGCTCTATAGAGTTCATATCAACAAAAACTATGGGTTTGCACCAGTCAGGTAGCCTCTGTAACCTTACACTCATATACATATGATTTTCCCTCTTTAACAACTTGCAGAGATACTTTTAGAAGCTCGTTTACCTCACCAAAGTACAGCTTAGCCTTGGACTTTGGCGGTATAGATAAACTTACAGAGAGGATTTCGGAGACTTTTCTCCTAACTCTCTTCACTTCACGTCCATGCAATGTAGGTTCCCATTTAAAGCCTATGATGACGTATTCGACATTTACTCTTGAAACTTTGAGCTCCTCATCACTATTGTTTACTATTATGAGGTTTCCTTTATCCAGGTAGGCTATACATTCCGTCATACCTCTCCCTCTAAAACTCTAAGATTTGGTTCGGCAACCGGTGCAGTCCTCATCCCCACATGGGGTCGAGAGACGGGGTTTATCCTCACAACCTCCTATCATGGAATCACATAAGTAGCTCTAATTAGCCTTCTCCTACACTATAATGTTTATGGTAGCATGTAGCCTATGACGAGAATTGCACGTCTCAGAGCACCAAGCCTTGAGGCGATGAAGAACCTCCACCGGTGCTGAGGCTGAAGCTTAGGCTTAGTCGTGTGGGTCTGTAGAGTAACTCCTCTTCACAAATCAGCTGAAAACCGGGTTCTTCATCCCCTTTCCATCTATTATAGGGACAGCTACATATATCGGGATAGCCCTAAGGAAATATGTGTGGGAATAGCTTACCTAAATATGGTAGTGCATCTAAACGTTTAGGTGCGTAATACATGGTAAGGCTTGAACCCATGGGGGCTGAGCTGCTAGGGAAACTTAAGGAGTTTTATTCAAAGCTTAATGAGCCCTTCGTGGGTAGAGAGGAGGAAGCACGTGTAATAGTACTAGCCATATTAGCTCAAGAACATGCAATACTTATTGGAGAACCTGGTACAGCTAAAAGTGCGCTTGTAAGGAGGGCTGCAGAGCTCATAAATGCTAGATTCTTCAAGTACCTTCTAACGAAATATACTGAGCCTGCAGAGCTCTTTGGACCTCTTGACATTAATGCGCTAAAGCAGGGTAAGTATGTTAGAATAACCAAGGGCAAGTTGCCTGAAGCTGAAATAGTATTCCTAGACGAAGTGTTTAATGCTAACTCAGCTATACTAAACGCTCTGCTAAGTATAATGCAGGAAAGGGTTTGGTATGATGGATATGTAGAGGTTAAAGTACCACTCTGGACGCTTATAGGTGCAAGTAATAGAGTTCCCGACGAGCCTGAGCTTGAAGCTATCTATGATAGATTCCTCCTAAGACAGTATACAAGGCCTCTTCCAGAGAATAAGTGGAGTGACCTCCTTGAGGCAGGGTGGCGGATCGAGGCAAATCTAGTTCCTAAGCCAAGCCCTGTTCTCAACATGGATGATATACGTAAGCTGCATAGTATGATATTTAATGTTGACCTATCACCAGTGAAGAATAAGCTCCTAAAGCTTTATGCTGTATTTGAGGAGCGTGGTGTGCATCTAACAGATAGGAGAAAGACTAAAGCTTTAAAAGTCATAGCAGCTAATGCCCTACTTGAAGGCAGGATGAAGGCAGCAGATTCAGATCTCTTTGTACTTAAGTATGTTGCTCCAAGAGATATTGAGGACTTTGATAAGGTTAACATAATACTTTCAGAGGAGCTCAAAATGCCTGAAAGATATTTGAGAGAGTTGAGGGAGATTAAGGCTAATGTTAGAGAGGCGTCAAGACTAATATCGGTACTTAGAAGCTATGATCCAAGGTTAGTCGACTTATTTAGGAGTCTTAAGATAGCTAAGAACAGGATTATGACCATCATGCGTGAAGCAGATAGCGATAGTGTTAGGAGATTGGCTGAGGAGGTTCTTAGAGAGGTTGATGACGCCTTAGAAAAGATATCCTATAAGCTGGGGATGTGAGTATGCGAGGACCCATAAAGAACGTTAATTATGATGAACCTCACGTCCAATATCGTGGGGAAAGAGTAATAAGTATGGCTAAAAAACTCTTAGAGCCTAATAACATGCCTTCATTCATTGATAAGATGTTTGCAACATCGCTATTCTATGTGATGTTCCTCCCATATCCCATTATAGATAACAACTATAAGCCAAGTAATGATAAGGAGTCAAAGCAGTACATGATACTCTCAATGCTGCTTTCATCGCCTAAGCTAATGGATATAAGGAAGTATACCATAGCAGACTCTACTACAAGCACTGTAGCTTCAGCAGTGTTAATTGAAGCATTAGCAAGGGAGTTCAAGAGACTATACTCTTCACCGACACCTGGAGACTCTTACGGTAGTTCTCAAACAGCTAGAGTTAAAGGCGATGTTGATAGTAAGAGTATGAGTGAGATTAAAAAGGCTATTAATAACGCTCTTGAGAGCGTTAAAGAGCAAGCTGCGCAGGCAAAGGAGATTTCAAACCTGGCAGCGAAATTCGCGGGAGTGGGCTCATCCTTCTCTTTGGAAGATGTTGTTCCAGATATAATTAAGCTTGCAAAACAAACTGATGTTAAAGCTATACTTGAAGCTTTGAAATCTGTCGAGGATATAGAGGGTCAGATAAAACGTAGAACGGTTAGGCGTACTCGCGGGGAACTTGATGGCTATGAGATTGGCAGTGATGTTGAGAGGGTAGTGCCAACTGAACTTGCATTACCAAAGGAAATGTTCCTAGTCAAGTACGTTGAGAACACTCTACTTCTTTATAGAAGAGTAGTAGTTGAAACTAAAGGGCCATTTTACGTATTACTTGACAAGAGTGGTAGTATGATGGGACTAAAGATCATATGGGCTAAAGCAGTTGCCTTAGCACTAGCTCTTAGAGCTGCTAAAGAGAGGAGGGTGTTCTTTATGAGGTTCTTCGATAGTGTGCCATATCCATCGATAAGGATAGGGAGGCGTATTAAAGGTAGAGATGTAATAAAACTATTGGAGTATGTTGCTAGAATTAGAGCTAATGGTGGTACAGACATTACTAGAGCTATACTAGCTGCTACAGAGGACATCATACTCTCGAAAGCAAAGAATGTAGCTGATATAGTCCTCATAACTGATGGTGAGGACAAGGTCTCCTTAGAGATAATTAGGAGAAACCTTGCAAAAGCTAATGCAAG
>CAZTPV010000167.1:0-5254 GCA_964615085.1 uncultured Desulfurococcales archaeon | reverse complement strand
TCTATGATCTGCTGGTATGTCTGGATGTCCTGGTGGGAAGGCTCTTGTTGCTCCTTTCCGGTGCACTATCACTTTCATCCTCTTTCCATTAACTTCGTGTTCTTCTATCTTAGCTACGTTATGTGCTACATCATATACTATTCTCATTCCAAGTTTATCTGGATCAGTATGGAACACTTGCCTAAAGCTTTCACGAGTCCAGTGAGTTATTAACTGTCTATTTGTCCACGCATAATTTGCTGCTGCAGCCATAGCTCTAAGATAGTCTTGTGCTTCTCTTGTACTGTAGGGGACGCTTGCCAGCTCTCTATCTGGTACTCTTACTCCATACTTTCTCATGGCCCTCTCCATAATCATTAGGTAATCGCTGGCTACTTGATGACCTAGACCTCGACTACCTGTATGAACCATGACCATGACTTGTCCTACTTGTTCTATTCCGTATGCTTTGGCTATACGGGGATCGTAAATCTCCTCTACAACTTGTATCTCTAGGAAGTGGTTCCCGCTACCAAGGGTACCGAGCTGATTTGAGCCTCTTTGTTTAGCTCTCTGGCTAACCTTACTACTATCAGCTAACGTCCAGCTTCCTCTCTCCTCTATATGTTCTGGGTCGTCGGACCAGCCATAACCTTTTGAGACAGCCCATAATACACCTTCATCAAGCACTTTGTTAAGTTCTTGTATAGATAGCCTTAAATGTCCTCCCTTGCCTAATCCGCTTGGTACATTCCTGAATAGGAGATCTACTAGCTCTTTTAATTTCGGTTTTACATCATCATATGTTAACTCAGTCCTTATTAGTCTAACGCCACAGTTTATGTCATATCCTACTCCTCCTGGACTTATGACACCATCTTCGTCTATGCTTGTTGCTGCTACACCACCAATAGGGAAGCCATACCCTTGGTGCCCGTCTGGTAGAACGTAGCTAGCAACTTGTATTCCTGGTAAGCAAGCTACATTAGCAGCTTGCTCTAATGTTAAATCCTCCTTCATCTTCTTTAGTAAATATTCGTCAGCAAAGATTATTGCTGGTACTCTCATGCATGGTTTCGATCCTTTAGGTATAATCCACTCGTACTCGCTAATTCTCTCTAATCTTACAACCATAGGCGGAGCACCTCCTTCTCCTAATATCTATTGGAGGCTTTTATGCAATAGTTAATATCTTTATCCTTGTATTAGTTGCTCTAATACAGATTGTAGGTCATTTAGGCTAAGCCTTTGTTGTTCATGTTTTTCGAGATTGCGGATAATTATCGTGTTTGTTTTAGCTTCCCTCTCTCCTATTATGATTGCGTGTTTAACTCCTTCTCTACCTAGCCTTGGTAGGATCTTGCCTAGCTTACCCTTCCATATCATTTCTACTGCTATTTTTTGACTGGTAAGTATCCTCTTTACTTGAAGGGCTGTTGTAATAGCTTGTACGTCTTTGTTTAGTAGTATTATAGCTATCCTAGATCTTTTCGAGTAACTAGGAATACTCCTTCCTAAATGCTTTAGTGCGGCTTGTGTTCTATCAATACCTATTGCAAATCCTGTGCCGGGTGTTGGTTCGCCTCCGTATAGTTCTATAAGTGTGTCGTATCTTCCGCCTCCTGCAATACTTACAGGGAATCCTGGTATCTTGACTTCAAATATTATGCCAGTATAGTATGCAAGGCCGCGTGCAAAGCTTAAGTCGGTTTCAAGATCAACATCATATACTTGCTTTACTACTTCACTCACTCTAAGAAGCTCGTTAATAGCATCTAGTACTGTACTCAGTTCCTCTGGGACTTTTTTGATAACCTCTTGGGGTGTGGAATTCCATAGCTCCTCAAGTATTCCAGCTAATTTAGTGCCGCCATGCTGTGTTGCTATTTTTAATGCTTCATCATAATTTTTCTTGTCCATTTGATGTAGTATCATGTCTTGAACTTCTTCAGGTATTTTGAAAATGTTGAATAGCTTTCTATAAATCCTTGTATTGCCTAGTATGAGTTTAATATCCTTTAATATGCCTAATCTGGCGTAGTACTCGAGTAGTAGTGTTATAACCTCTAAGTCTGAAAGTATTGTGCTATCTCCAATTAGTTCTACGCCAGCTTGTATAAACTCTCTATATCTAGCTCTCTGCGGCTCCTCATATCTAAAGCAGTTAGCGACATAGTACAATCTTAATGGTTTGGGTAAGGGTCTTAGTAGTCTAAGATATATTCTTGCTATGCTAGCTGTTACCTCTGGTCTTAGTGCAACTTCTCTGCCAGCTTTATCCTTGAATACGTACATTGATCTCCTTATCTCCTCTCCTGACTTCAGTGCAAAGAGCTCAAATCTCTCAAGCGTTGGAGGTATGACCTCCCTATATCCATGTTCTCTCACTACCTCCTTGAATAATTGTATTAAGTGTGAGATCTCTTCAGCTTCATCGAATACTATGTCCCTAAACCCTCTAAGAGGGTCAAGAGCTATTCTTGTCTTCATCTACATCCTCCTCATAAGCCTTCAGAATTATGGTGTGAATGGTGTTGGCATATAATATGTTATGTCCCCGTACCTATCTACAACAGCTATGATTGGTTTCCATGAATTCTTCCTAGCCTCTTCGATGAAGTCCTTTAAGATTCTAAGAGGTATTGGTTTATTCTCTTCAAGTATGAGTATGTAATATTCGTAATATTGTTTGGATTTACTCTTCTTCATGAGTAGAGTGTTTGGTTTTGGCCCTATAGATAGTATGCGTCCTCTCTTCCTTAGGTCAATGTATACCTCAAACTCTACCCATATGTTCCTGGAGCATTTATTAGCTATGAGTTTAATGGCCTCCTCTAAATTTAATTCCCTTCCCTCGTATTCTAGGATTGCTTTTCCTCGATATACTTGGTATAATGCTTCTAGTAATTCCACTTCCTCATTACCTTGTACTGTCTTATAGCAAGTTGTGGTTGGAAGGAACTTTATTCTTGTAGTCATGAGGCTATCCCATTATGTTTAATTAGTTAGCTGCATTTTAGGCTAATTGCTGGAAGGTGTAGAGTATGGTTAGGCTTATAGTTAAACCTATTGAGTGGATTGATGAGGGGCCTAAGCTTAGATGGCTTGATACACGTCAGCTTCCTTGGAAGGAGACTTACGTAGAGACTAATGATTATCGTCGTGTCGTTGAAGCTATACGGAACATGGAGATTAGGGGTGCACCAGCTATAGGTGTGGCAGCAGCTTATGCTCTCGCTTTAGCAGCATTCAATATTAAAGCCAAAAATGTTAACGAGTTTCTCAAGGAGCTGGAGAGAGCCAAGAACTATATAGCATCTGCTCGCCCTACAGCAGTGAACTTGTTCTGGGCATTAAATAGAGTATATAAGCGTGCCTTAGAGGCTGTTCAAAAAACCAGTAGTATAGATGAGATCAGATACATTATTGTCAGTGAGGCTAAGAGAATTCATGAAGAGGACTTAGAGGCTAATGTTAGGCTCGCAAAGATAGGCTCAAAGATTATTGTTGATGGAGACACTATCCTAACGCATTGTAATGCAGGTGCACTTGCTACTTCTGGTTATGGAACAGCGTTAGGGATTATTAGAGCAGCTGTTGAGGAGGGTAAGAATGTTAAAGTTATTGCGACAGAGACTAGACCCCTACTACAAGGTGCTAGACTCACAGTTTGGGAATTAATGAAGGAAGGCATAGATGTAACTCTTATAACAGATAACATGGTTGGCTATGTCATGTCTAGAGGCTTAGTTGATAAGGTTATTGTTGGTGCTGATAGAATTACGCGTGATGGCTATGTTGCTAATAAGATAGGCACTTACGGCATTGCAGTAATAGCTTACAGACATCACGTACCTTTCTACGTTGCTGCACCCTCCTCAAGCTTCGATCTAAGTTTAGAGGGTCCCTCAATACCTATAGAGGAACGTGACCCCGACGAGGTTAGAACGATCCTTGGTAAAGTACTCATAACTCTTAGGGATGTGAAGGTATTAAACCCGGCATTTGACATTACCCCACCTGAGTTAATAACAGCCATAATAACTGATAAAGGCATAATAACGCCTCCATACAAGCAAACAATACCAAAGGTTATCGGTAAGCCCTAAGGTGCCTGAAGCAATAGCTTCATTATGTTTACTGAGCTACCAAGAATTATAGAGCTTATGCAGATGAGGGGGATTAGGGGAACGAGATAGGATCTCGAGAATGACCCTCTTAGAGCATGAGATAAACCTATATCGGCTATCATGGCGATTAACCCTAATAAGCATATGCTTTTATGAACTGTAGTCAAGCTTAAACTAGGTAAGGGTACTAATGAAGCTATGTTGCCTACAAAACTTAGATTTAGTGAAGATAGTATTGCTGCAGAGACAACTAGAGACAACGATAACATTAATAGTGCTAAGCCTAGGATTGTTTCAAACATCAACGCTCTCCTCATAGAATCTCTAAAGGATGTTTCAAGTGTTGTAATGACACTATAGGCTATAGAAGCTACTCTTGAGGCATAAATACCACTCCTCCTAATAACACTGATTACCGAGGAGAAGAACGATAATAACGCATAATTTGCTTTACTATTGCCGCTATTGAGAACACTTCCAGTTTTCAAAGCGTATGTGACTTGACTCAAAATCTTAGCTGATTTTATCTCGTTTCTTAGCATGTTTAGTAATGCTGTCTCTGAAGCTGGTGCATCAATTCTAAGTATCTCGGATAACGAGGCTATTACACTAAGTAATTGTTTAGCTGCTTGTACTGATGTTTGAGAGCGGTAAATTAATGCACCAGCTATAAAAGGTCCTATGAGCGATATGTAGAAGGCCTCATATACGTTAATGATGTTGTTTATGACCAATGTAAGTAAGGCTGATGAGAATACTATAGAAAGTGTGAATACAATATAGTCGATCCTACTTGGTTTAGGTAGTATGATTTCAGCTATAGGGACTCTATGAATTAGTAGTAGCATCATTAATGGCATAATAGCTATAGGGATTACAAGCGTAATCAAAGAGCTTAATCCACCTAGTATTAGTATGAAGACAAAGATTGTTGAAATTATGATGGTAGCTTCAACTATAACGCCTATAAGCTCTAAGCTACCTTTTAAGTGAACTTCAAGCCTTTGTGGTAGTTGTTGAGCATAGTCCTCAATATAGTTAAATGCTTCACCACGCACGAGAGCAGCAGTAGCGTAGCCATAAAGGAACCTTCTAATTAAGTCATTGTTTATCTCCCTAGCTAAGTTAATCAGGGACGTCAAATA
>CAZTPV010000166.1:0-2565 GCA_964615085.1 uncultured Desulfurococcales archaeon | reverse complement strand
AGTGCCTGGTGTTGAGGACTCCTCTAACTTCTCTAATGCAGACTTAATCCTAGTCAACGTAGACGATATTAGTCGTCAAGTTATCTCGTACCTCTCTAACATTAGTTACTCCACGCTAGTGGTTTTAGTCAATGTGCTTACAGGTATTAGCTCCTGGGCTACCATAGCTAAGGAAATAGCCTCCAAGGGGTTCATTAAATCCTTAATCCCTGTGGACGGGGGATTAGCGGTTTACATTAAGCGAGTATTTGACTTAGAGTTCTTTAGAAAGAGTATTAGTGTTTATCGCGACTCTTTTATACATGGTCCTGCACCAATAGACTATAATACAGCCTACTTACTGTATGCTTTAGCGAAGTTTCTGCTTGCTCGTAGGAGGGGTATCATAGTCGAAGTTGGGACTGGACGTGGTTTCTCTACCCTATGGCTTGCTAAAGCTGCTAGCGAGGTTGGCTCCTACGTGTTATCAATCGATGTTAAATGTGATAGGCTTAACTACGCCTTAACTAGATTGAAAGATGCTGGCGTGGATGGTGATGCTGAGCTTATCTGTGGTGATGCTAAGTATGAGCTGACTACTAGCGACGATGTGGTCTTAGTGTTTATTGATGGGTGGAAGGAAGAGTACTGCTCATACTTGAAAGCCCTTCAGAGTAGCCTAGCTATAGGAGCGCTTATAGCAGCACATAACACTGTATCCGATATGTACAAGATGAGAGACTACCTTGATACAGTGTATAAGCCTCCATACACTTCTATGACTCTAGCTGTAGATCCTAAAGGGTTAACACTCTCATTGTACCATCCGGAGGGGTGATGTAATGTTTAGCTGTCCACGATACTTACTTGACACTGTTAGAAGGCTTATGGTGCGTAATGGTGATCTAAATCTTCTAGGCGATTACATGGTTGTCGGCCTAGGTGGTGGGTTTAATGTTCTACCAGATGTTCTTAGTGATGTTGAGGATGTTTCAGGAGATGCTGTAACTATTAAAAGTTATACAGGATACTTCAAAGGCTTAAGAATCTCTGCTATAGCTATGGCTGGTGGCCCCTCCTATGCTGAGTGGGCTGTAGCATTAGCGTATATGAGGGGTGTTAAGGCACTCATAGGTGTTGGGTGGTGTGGTGCACTACAAGAGAATATAAGGATTTCTGATGCCGTTATACCTATAGCTAGCCTTAGAGATGAGGATACCATAAGCCATTATGTTGATCCACGCTTCCCAGCTGTTGCTGATCCCACGCTAGTGTCTAGGGCTATTAGTATTGTGAGTAAACATGTTGAAAGATTAGGCTCTAGAGTATGGGTTGGAGTAACTGTATCCGCATCAGCTATGCTTGCTGAAAGCTTAGAGAGGGTCAGGGAGTGGAAAAAGTGCAGGATACTATGCGTTGATGAGGAAACTTCAACAATATACACTCTTAGCTACCTAGCTGGTATACCAGCACTAACACTACTAGCTGTAAGCGATAATGTTATACTAGGTATGGATATAGCCTCTAGCAAAGAGCTTAGCGACAGGGTTGACAATACGTATAAAGAGCTCGTTAAAAGCGCTCTTGAAATCCTAGTCGAGGTTAACAGATCCTCTGCTAAGCCTAGCTAGCTACAGACTTAAGTGATGACGTTATATATGCTTGTAACCCTAATTGTAGTAAGTTATGTTCTCGGGGGCCCGATGCCCTAAGCGCTGGCGCTGACCTAGCAGGGGTGATGTTGGAGTCAGAGTGGGTTAGGGCCTCCACAGCTTCTTTAACAAGCTCATGAGGTTGTTCTTAGGCTTTATAGTACTGAAGCTTACCTCGCCAGCCACGATTTTTACTATCTCCATGAGTATTTTACGCGCGTTTTTAGGTCTCTGTACTTCTGAGTCGTATTTGTACGATTCGATTATTGTTCTAACGCTATTCAGGTACTTTTCTAGTTTCCTTCTATGAGTTTTGAGTAATAGTAGTTTACATTTACCTATCTGGTTAGCGATCATGAGGAGATGTTTATAACATAGTATAGCTGGGGTTGATGCGTATGCTTCTAGATTGCTTGCTAGTATTTCTGAGAGCGTCTCTACATATATTTGCTCATAGGATGATAGTTGGCTGCAGAGTAGGCACTCACTAGCCTCTATACTATCTAGTTCCAGTATGCGCTCTAGCACTATGGATGCTGGTAGCAGTCCTAGATTCGGATCAGATAAAGACTTGGCAACTATTAGCATCATGTGCCTCCTACAGAACGGTAAACCTTTAGCTAACTTCTCAAGGATGATGCTATCAAGCACGTGCTCATATAGTATCTGAAACAGCATGCTATCCTCAATCCTAGCTAGGAGATTACAGATAGGGCATCCAGGTTTCTGAAGCGCCCTCCTCACCTCCTCAACAATAATTGTTTTGGAATAACTCATGGCCTCTCATCTATTTTAGTAAGTGTTATTGAGGGTTATTCATAAGTTAGACTCGTAGCTTGAGGTGTTGCGTGTTGAGCGAGCGTATAAGGGCCTTCATAGCTGTTGACATAGAGGATCCCGTAGTGATCTCAAGGCTCGTTAGCATTAGGGATGC
>CAZTPV010000165.1:0-3707 GCA_964615085.1 uncultured Desulfurococcales archaeon | reverse complement strand
ATGAATGTGTATCCTTTTACACGATCCTACCTCTATGCACCCTCTCGTAGCAAGAATGTTTGAAAGCCCTGGAGCTACACCAGTATCAACGAATAGTTTTACCCTCTTCTCTAGGGCTAGTTTTCTCAGGCTAAGAGGATCCCTCAGGTAAGATACGTCAACTATTACTGGTGTACGAGCTTCTATCATTCTTATAAGAGCTCTCTCAGCAATACTACTTGGTAAAGCTGTAGCAACTACACTGCACTCTGAAGCAATTCTCGTAGAAGCACTAGGACTACTAGCATCAATGAGTCTAGCCTCAAAGCCTTGCCTCCTAGCTGCCTCTAAAGCTCTCTCATTAGCATCTAGAACTATAACTCTACTCCTACCAATAACCTCTGAGACTAAAGCAGCTGTAACACTACCAATTCTGCCAAACCCCACAATGCACAGACTCAAGGAGGTTGAACACCACGACGCTACATTGTATAGTCAGTATCCAGGGTTTTCATCATAGTAGGATTATTAAATTTCTCAGCCCCCGTCTAGAACATCATGTCAGCAACTGACTACTAGGAGGAAGCCTCGGAGCGCCGGACTGCGATCATCCATTACATCACCCTCTAGTGTACTCCTCATAGGCTTACCATTACTCTCACTACTCTTAACCCCGACTACTAGTGATTAAACAATCTAGGGTAGCCCTTTTAATAACATGCAGGCTGTGATGAAGTTACGCACTCTTCGAGGCATAAGCCTATGAGATGGCCCACCTCGCTGAGCATAACAGAAAACTTATCTCACCCTTAAAGGCAGACACATACCATGGCTCGTAAACTGGGAGGGTTTGCTATGGGGAGGGGTAAGAAGAGAAAAGAGCCTGTAAGTGGTACAAAGAAGGAGCTTGTAATAATCACTAGACCCGCTGTAACCATTGATCAAGTTAAGAATGACCCTAGGAAAAGAGCGCTACTAGCTGTATTTAAAGCACTTGAAGATCAAGGAGGAATTTATGAGAGGAGCCTCGCTCACCTACTCTACTGGCTTAAAACAGAGAAGGAAATTGATTTAGGCTACAACTTCATTGTAGTAGGTGATACACCTACATCAAAAGAGCTTCATGAAGATATAGTAGCCCTCCTCTACGTAGGATTACTTGAAACCAATCCTAAGAATAAGAAGTTGAGGTTGACATCAGAAGGTAGGGAGTTCCTCTCTAAAGTAGGTTTACCAGCAGAGTGGGAGAGAATGAAACAAGCTATTGAGGATCTTAAGCCAAAGATAGCTGCTATCGATGCACAGTTAGAGTTAACAACAATGCTTATGAAGCCTAGAGCCCCAAGGAGAAGAATATTTATATGATCTTCCACTAGACTCAACATTACAACATCTATTCGTGGGGGTCAGGGGTCCCGGGGACGCCGCTCATAGCGGTGTATGAACCGGGTTACGAATTGCACGTCATCCATCTTCTAACGGTTTCAGTTTAGCTAGGAAGAAGCCCTGGGTCTCATGTAGGTGTGGGAAGAAGCGTCTAACTCTATCCCTGAAAGTGTATGAAGGGTAGCCTGGCGAGCCTTTAACATCGGGATTTACTAGTAGGCTTTCATAGGGCGATACTATCTCCTCCCCCTCCTCTGGCAGAATACTGCAAGTAGCGTAGACTACCTCAGCACCATACTCTATGGCGTTCCTCAGCATGAGCTTCTGAGTGGTAGTATGCCTAGTAGCCCACGCATAGTCTTCAAGATGTATTTTCACAGCTGGGTCCTTCCCTACCACTCCGCTACTAGAGCAGGGTGCATCTACAAGCACTTTTGATGGTTTAATCCTAAGCTTCATCGTAGTGGAGTCACATAATACGATGTCAACCCTGGATAAGTCTACGCCATACATCTTCAATAGTCTTTGCATCCTCCTAATCCTCTCCCATGAGATGTCGCAGAGCACTATTCTAGCTCTATTACCCGTTAGCTGCATTATCTGTGTAGCCTTAACTCCTGGAGCAGACGCTAAGTCGAGAATAACATCGTTTTCTGAAGGCTCTAGAGCTTCAACAACTAAGGCTGAAGCTTTATCCTGAAAGATTATCTCTCCACGCCACATCTCTTCAAGATGGTGAAGTGGTTCAGTGTAATCTAGTACCCTCAGCATATAGGGTAGCTCTGCATCTCTTCGTACAATAACCCCCTTCTCCTCAAGTCGTCTAATGACATCATCTATATCAGCTTTTAGAGTGTTAACCCTAATCCACCATACCTCTTCGTTAAGCCATTCGAGAAGCTTCTCAGTCTCACTCAGCCCCATCAGCTTAGCAAGCTTTTCAACAAGCCAATAGGGGTAGGAGTGTTTCACTGCAATCCTCATTACCGGGTCATCAATCTCTTCAATGGCATCCTCAACACTATCGATGAATCTTGGTGTTGTCCTCTCCATTCTCCTTCTAAGCCTTTCTACATGAGGCCATAAATCGCTGAGAAGTTCTGGCTCAGCTCTTAGGGTAAGCCATAGCCTTACAAGCCTCTTAGCTCCACCATGACTACCGTAAACCTTAAGCTCAATCCATCTAAGGGTATAATAGTCTAGTACTACTCTCCTTGAAACTTGATAGAGTGTTTTAAGTCTCACTAGCCTCACGGCTTTACCTCCAATGCTGCTATGGTATACTTGCTGGAATGCCCTATCAAGTCCAATATGTTTACTAGCTACGAGGTATAGTACATTAGATACAAAATCTATTAGAGCTTCTAGAGCTCGAGACCCCAAGTACAGACACCTCTACAACCGTTGCAGTAAGGCTAAACCTATTACGCCCACCATAGCCTAGTTAACCACGGGAGGTGTCCTACCCCTAATGTCATTTTCACGACAGCAGCTTCCTAGGATAGATATCGAGTTTCCAAGACCCATAGGTGTTGAGAGGAAATTAGGTGACTTTGTTGTAGGCAGGGAGTTGAGAGCCTTATCGGTAACAGTTAAGAATAAGCCTGGCGTCCTCTTTAAAGTAGCAGAGATCATAGCATCAGAGAACATAAACATAGCCTATATAACGATACCATACTCAACACAGACAAAAGCCGTGCTATTCATAGTACTTGAAATGCCTAATAAGGACAGTGGTACTATGGGTAAAATAATAGAGGCTTTAGAGAAACTCGATGTCGTTGATGAAGTAAAGGAGATTAAATGCATAACATCCAACATTTGCACAGGATCAGTGTTCTTCCCCCTAACCGCAACTACAGCTGCAGGTGAAAGGCTCGTAGTCTTCAGAATCAAGGCTTTTGCAGCAATGCTTCGTGTACTGAGAACCCACATTAATGGATTAGCCCCACTCATACTTTACAGTCAAGGAGAGAGCTATGGAGAATCAGTCGCAGAGACTATAAGAAAGGCATTTCCAGGCCTCAGTCTTGAAGCACAAGTTAAGGTTGTTGCAGAAGGCTATAGATGTCTCGGACTAGGCGATGTAGAGTACATTAAATCGATAATTAGTGATGATGGGAGAGTTGTAGGGTATAGGATAGCTATAAGAGAGAACTGGGAGGCTCTAGCTGAGGCCCCCTCATGCGACATGACTCGAGGGATGATCTCTGGGGTGCTAAAGGGGCTGCTAGGTATAGGGTTTAGCGTGATAGAGGATAGACACAAGCATAACGGAACTTGCATCTTCCGTGCTGAGCCTCTCTAACCACTTTTAGCGCTATTAACTGCTCTCTCCAATG
>CAZTPV010000164.1:0-4176 GCA_964615085.1 uncultured Desulfurococcales archaeon | reverse complement strand
AAGAGAGTGGAACATTTAATTAGTAGTGAGGTGGGAAGCATAGTACTGCATTTACATGTAACACCGCTCTTATGTAAAGAGAGTAGGAACATACTGAGACTCTTAAGAAGTTTTAGCAGACTCTTTAATACTTTTAATACTGCTGTTAAAATGCTTATTACTGATGGATGTAGTGGAGTTGAAGAGTTTACAAGTTCGCTAAGACGACAATTATTGAAGCTCATTAAGCTTTGAGGACACTTAGGCTAGCAAACTCCTTTACTCTTACCGAAGCATAGCTGAAGGTATTGTATCGCCTCATCTCTAGGCTATGTTGTTTTTAGGGGTGTGTTGTTGTTTTTGTCTTGGTGGGGGTTGTGTCTTGGTTGTTGAGGTTGAGGCTAAGATTGTTCTTCCTTCTTGTAGTGTTTTTGAGGATGTTGTTGATGGTTTGAGGAGGATTGGTGGTAGGCTTGTCTATGACTGTGTTGAGGAGGATTACTATCTTGTTCATCCGTGCCGTGATTTTGCTTCTAGTGATGAGGCTTTGAGGGTTAGGTGTTCTTGTGGTAGGTGGGAGTTGACTTATAAGGGTCCTAGGAGTGTTGTTGGTGGTGTTAAGTCTAGGGTTGAGGTTAGTGTTGGTGTTTCTGATGGTTCTAGGCTTTTAGATGTTCTTGGTAGGCTTGGTTTTAGGGTTTTCTGTGTTGTTCGTAAGCATAGGAGGTGTTTTGAGGCTGGTTGTGTTAGGGTTTTTCTTGATAGGGTTGAGGGTCTTGGTTGTTTTGTTGAGGTTGAGTGTGTTGGTGGGTGTGGTGATTCTGTTGAGTGTGTGAGGAGGGTTGTTAGGGTTCTTGGGCTTGAGGGTTATGAGTCTACTTCTAAGTCTTATCTTGAGATGGTTTGGGAGGCTGGTTTGTGTAGGGGTTAGGTTGTTGTTGTTTTTAGTAGGTTTCTTAGCCTTTTTAGTGTTCTTAGTTTTTCTTTGTCTCCTAGTTTTGCTCTTCTAACTGCTTCTTCTAGGAATTCTATGACTTCTCTTGCTGTTTTCGTGTCGTATGGGTATGGTATTCCGTCTTTGCCTCCGACTATGTAGGTGTATCGGAATGGGTCTAGTGGTGTGTTTACTGGGTCTTGGTGGCTTACTGGTGTGTTGTATACTAGTTCTGCTACTAGTGCTAGGCTTCTTATTGTTGTTGGTCCTACTCCCTCTATGAGTACTAGTTCTCTTATTGTTTGTGGGTTTTGCTCGTAGATCTTCTGGAGGGTTTTCTCTATGGTTTTTATTGGTGGTGTCTTTTGTGGCTTGTAGACTGCTATTAGCTTTGCTGTATCCTTTTCTCTTGCTCCTGGTATCCATGTTGTTAGTGGCTTTATCCTCTTTAGGGCTCTGTATGCTTCTCCTATGAGTCTTAGTGTTCTTCTAGGGTTTTCTCTTGCTAGGTCTAGTATTGTTTTTCTTGCTTCTAGGCTCTTCCTGCTTGTTAGGTCTATTATGTTCTCTTCGACTACACCTGCTATCCCAGTGTGGGGTTCTAGTGTTGGGTCTCCTTGGAGGGGTCCTAGCCAGTGGTATCTTCTAGCCATCCTCCTCTCTATGTTCATGCCCTGCTGTACTATGCACCATAGTTTTGCCTCTTGGTCTGCTATGACTGTGTGGTGGTATATTGTGTAGCCGTCTTGTAGTAGTGTGTTGTCTGTTTTAGCTGCTATTCTCGACGCCTCTACTATTTCTTCTGGTTTCTCTAGGAGTCCTTGGCTTGCTAGCATCCTAGCCTGCTCTGGCACCATTCTTGCTAGCCTACCTTTACCTCCTAGGACTACTATTCCTAGGTCTGGATTCTCCTGTGCTACTTGTCTTAGGAGGCCTGTAAGCACTGTTGTTGACCCACTACTATCCCAGTCCATGCCTATAGCGTTGTTTAGTGCTTGGAACCAGTATGGGTTTGAGAGCCTTTTAACTACTTCTATTGGGCCGTACTCCTCCACTATAACCGCTATTATCGCTTTTAGTAGCTTCTTCATGTACTGTGCCATCCATGGTGGTACGTGGCCATCGTGTAGTGGTAGTTCTGCTAGCCCAGTAGCCTTCAAGACTCTCTACCCTGAGTCTCTCCACCTATTCTACTAGGGTATCACCATCTATAGGGGTTGGCCTTATGGGTGGCTAGGTGTCATGGGGGAGCTGGGTTTAACTCCTACTCTAACTCTCTGTGTAGAGGGTCTAGTGTTTTGGGTAAGCATGTAGCTTGTTTGAGGCTTAGAGTTACTCCTCTTAGGGATATGGTTTTACCTCCAGCCTCTAGTAAGGTTTTGAAGGATGTACTGTTAACGCGTGGTGGCTTACTCGCTAAGCTTCTTCAGGGTAGTGGTTTTAGGAGGATAAGTGTGTCTATGCTCTATCGTGGTAGGAGGCCACTATACTCTACTAAGTCTATGTCTAAGCCTCTTAGTGTACGTGAGGGTGAGCCTCTCCAGGCTAGGATATGTATTGTCGGCTGTTTCGAGGAGGTTCAAGAGTTTATGTGGGATCAGGTTTCTGGTAGGTTTGAGACTAACTATGGACCAGTAGCTATTGAGCCTCTTGAAGCAGAGGTTACTAGTGAGACTGGTCTTAGTCTTGGAGGGGCTACTGGCCTCGTTAAAATCGTGTTTAGGACTCCAGCTATCCTATCGAATAAGATACTGTTGTGCTTGAACCCGGAGAAGAGGATCCCTTTAATGCATAGGCTTCTACCTAGCCCAGGGCTGCTCCTAGCCTATCTTGTTAAGGAGTGGAATAACCTTATGGACGAGAAGATATATGTTAGGGGTGGGCAAAGCGACCCATGTATTATAGCTAGGGCTGCAGAGGTCTACATGGCTGAGGTGGACTACGATCTTAAGCCCGTAACTGTGGTTGTTGGTAGGGATCCTAAGGGTAGGTTGAGGACTCCTAGAGCTGTAGTAGGCTGGGTTGTCTATAGGGTTGTGAGCCGTAAACTAGCTAGCATACTCGATAAGACTCTAGCCCTAGCCTCTAGGATTGGTGTTGGTAGGTCTAGAGCAATAGGCTATGGCGAGCTTGAAGCGTACTGGTTGAAGCCTCAGAGCGCGAAACCCTCACCACACCCCTAGCTGTGGGGTCGGTGGGCAACCAGCTACTCATCACCAGCTCCTAGTCCTAGACGGCTCTAGCCTAATATGTTAAAGGGTTTTATGGAGCCGAAACAAATATTACCCGTCATACACGTATTACATGTATGACTGGCGGTGGTGTGTTTTGAGTGAGAGTGGGGAGGAGAGGAGGGTTTACAGTATTCGTGGCCTTGATAGAGACCTTTACGAGAGGTTTACCAGCCTCGCTAGGGAGCTTAACATGACTGTTGGTGAGCTAATGAACCTAGCTATGAGGATAACACTATCACTCATAGAGGCTGGTAGGATAGCTGGTGTGAGGGCTGCTGAGATTATAGGGGCTATTAGTGGTGGTCTTCTAAGAGCACCTATGGAGATGGCTAAAGCTGCTCTAGAGAAGGCTATTGAGTACGAGGTTATTAGTAGTGTGTCTGAGTTGGAGGTTACGAGGAGTGATCTAGAGAGGGCTGAGAAGCCAGTAGTCTTTGTGGGTATGAGGAGACTTGTATTCGCAGACGATGTTACCTGGGAGCTTCTAGACGAGAAGGTTAAGGCTATAAGGCTTGTTAGGGAGGTTGAGGTTCCAGAGCATATACCTAGGTTGAAGCTTGCGAGGAAGTGTACTGGTGTTGAGAGGATAGTTGTTCGTAGGAGGGAGGAGGCTAAAGCTCAAGCCTAAAGCCGTACACGGCTAGAGGCTCTCCACGTCTTTTTCTCCTTGCTCGCCTATGGTTAGAGGTGGTAGTGTACTCTCTTCCAGAACTCTCTCCTGCGTGCTGGATTCCAGTTCCTTAGGGGCCTGTAGTAGCCTATGATCCTGCTCCAAACCTCTACATCGCTACTACCACAGTTGGGGCACTCACTGTATGCTCCTACACCACTCCAGCCACATCTAGGGCACACTGTTATTGCTGGTGTGTAGCTCCAGTATACTAGCTCTGTGTTCTCTGTTAGCCTCCTCGTAAGCTTTGCTAGTGCCTCTGGGTCTGGCTCCTCCCCTAGGAATATGTGCATCATGACGCCGCCAGTGAAGTATTTCTGTACCTGTGACTCTATCCATACTCTATCCCCGAGATCTAC
>CAZTPV010000163.1:0-3595 GCA_964615085.1 uncultured Desulfurococcales archaeon | reverse complement strand
AATAATGATTATGTTGATATTGTAGAGAAGGGTTCAGGCGTTGCTTTAGAGTTTGAGAATAGCACTTCATCTTATTTTAAGACAAGATTTAATATGCAACTCGATCACAGATATAAAGAAGGTGAAGATATAGAGTTCCATATTCATACAATAAGCGACGGGACAGGCGGTGATGCAGTCTTTAAGCTAACATACCAGTGGGCTAACATTGATGGAGTATTCCCAAGCTCAACATCTGTTAGCGAGACAGTGACTATAAGCGCAACAAGCGGAACCCATGAGGTTCATGTTATTAAGAGCGACATATCAGGAACTGGTAAAACAATAAGCTCCATTGTTATGGCAACTCTTGAGAGGGTTGCGGATGACTCAGACGATACACTAAGCGACAGTGTTTATGTGATAGGTCTTGATTATCATGTTCCAATAAATACAATGGGCTCAAGACAAAGGCTGGCGAAATAGGTGGGATATATGGGAAAAAACTTTAAAAACAGGTCGGTTATTCGGGAGGAGATATGGCACTAGAGTTAATGGTTGATTTCAAAACAGTATATGCAAATTATTGGAGGATAGGAAAATTCATTCACGATGACATAAGAGATAAGGCAACAATAGAGATATTCTTATACAAGGACAAAGAGGCAGCAGATGCAGGATTGAAGGAGAATGCTCTTAAGCGAGAGGTTATAACTCTTAATGGCATCAAGGAAAACTTCGCAGATCTTAGGAACACTATCAAGGCTGTGCTATACAGTACAATAACCAAGTCCCAGCTAGGTGAAGATGGCGAAGAGCTTAACCCTTGGGCAGAAGCAGAGGTGGTTCAATGATTAACAGGAAATCAATGCTTGAGATAATCCACGATGCTAATGGAACAATGACAAGCTATAAGAACGAGGCTGCAGACTTCGCAAGAGATAGCTTCACAATAGCATTAGATAAAGACAATGACTATTTGTATATAGGATTTAATAAGCCATTCTACAATCTATATGTAGAGCTTGAGACGGCTAACACCAATGCTAATAGCTTCACAGCAGAGTACTATGATGATGAAGGATCTTGGAGTTCTCTAACTCTACTTGACGAGACCAAGGGCTTTACAAGAAGTGGGTTCATACAGTGGAGGAAAAACTTGGGGCTTAAGTATGAGGATAGCTCTAACAATATAGAGGAGTGGGACGAGACTACTGTTAACGGCGTTGAGGCATACTATATAAGACTCAGACCAAGCGCAACTCACTCAAGCACAGCCGTTAGAGGCATAGGACTTGTATTCAGCGATGACCAAGATCTTGCAGCAGAGTTCTACGGCATTAGTGATTATTTATCTTCAAGAGATAGTTTTATTCTAGTCCATGCAAGTGCTAGAGATAAACTAATTCAAGACCTAACAGATAAAGGGGCTTTTAATACTGGATATGATGGTCAAGAGCTGTTAACTCCATTCGATATATTCAGGATAGAGGAGTTAAGGCTTGCAAGCACATACCTAGCTCTAAGCCTTATCTTCGAGAATGCTAGCGATGATCCAGATGGAAACCTTGCTAACAAGGCGATAACATATAGAGAGAGATACCAGAGGATTATAAGCAAGGCTCAGGTCACTCATGACATTGATGATGATGGCATAATGGAAGACGGTGAGAAGACATCTAAGCTCCAGACAAGGATAATGACAAGATGAATATTAGCGATCTTATAACATCAATCAAGACACAAATAGAAGCGGTGACAGGATATAGCGAGCTTAAGCACTCGATAAGAGTTGAGGAGAATGCAAGAATTGCTAGGAAAAATTCTTACACTTTACTAGTGCAAGACTCTAGCGAGGTTGACGGTGTAGTTGGCTACTTTACACTTGATACTCAATTCAAGATCTCTCTAGGCAATGTCTTCATATCTAAGCAGACAGGAGACGCAAACAAGCTAGAGATTATATCAACTCTATACGACAAGATGCTTGAGGTCTATCAGAAGCTCAATAACACTAAGTGCGGCAGGGCAGACATATGTATGCATGTGAAAAACTTGGAGATCTCAGAGCCCGAAGTTATGGACAACCTAGACATGGTTTTTATTTATGGTACAATAACTATAACACACAGAACTAAGCTTTCTTAAGGGGGAAAAATGGCAAACGAAACGATTAAAAAAAATATTAAGCTGGCGATAGAGGAGGAGACCACGCAGGGAACGGCTGTTAGTCCTACTGGTGCAAGCTCTTTTATATCACCTTTGGCAGATGGGCTTGAAGTAAAGCCAGACAGAGAGTTCCTAGAGAGAGGTAATCTAGTCTCTACAATAGGAACGGCTAAGAGCAAGACAGGCATCAAGGCTGTATCTGGGGCTATACCAGTGGAGATGAAGGCAGGCGATAGCTTCGCAGCTCCAGAGTATGGCTTACTAATAGAGGGTGCGCTTGGAACTAAAAGAAGCGTATCAAGCGAGATCACAAGCGGAACAAGTCACACAACTGACACTATTTATTTATCAGACACAAGTGACTTGAATGTTAATGATATAATACTGGTTAAGGAAAGCGGTGCTTATCATGTATCACCAATAACAGCAATCTCAGCCAATACAAGCATAACTCTGTTAGTGGCTGCAGACAATGCTTTCAGCGACAATGTTGTTATATCTAAGGTCACTAACTATGCTCCAGCTGACAGCGGACATCCTAGCTTCACTGTTTCCAAGTATGTTGAAGATGCAGTGCTAGAGCAGGCAGCAGGTTGCATGATCTCAGGCATGACACTGGAAAACTTTACCACAGGGCAATACGCCAATCTTAACTTCTCATTCGAGGGCATGAGCTACACTAGGACTCTAACATCACCCAGTTATACTCCAAGCCTAGACAGCTCAACTCCACCAGTTGTTTTAAGTGCTTGTGTATATCAAGACGGCACAGAGCTACCAGTTAACGACTTCAGTCTTTCACTAGAGAATACTCTTGGCAAGATAACATCTACATGCTCAAGCAATGGTACAACAGCTATAAAGGTGACTGGAAGGAAAATAACAGGAACTATCAATCCATATAAGAAAGATAACGATATAGCTCAATGGACTAAGTTTGACAATAACACTCTCTTCTCTTTATTCGCTTATGCTTATAATCCAACTAGCACAAGTGGAGAATTTGAAGAGGTTGTAGCATTCTATATGCCTAATTGCCAGATCTCAGAAATTGCAGAGGCTGATAAGGATGGCGTTTTACAAGATGCTCTTAGCTTCGTGGCTACAAGTGGAGAAGCAGGGGACAAAGAAGATTTAATAATTGCTACAATGTAGGGGATACAATGAAGATTTACAAGCTATCTGACAGGGTTAAGGTTAAGATCGGTGATGAGATTGTTTTAATCAAGCCTCTAGATCATAACCAAAAAGGAGAAATCCAAGAGTTATACTCTAAGCTTGATGTAAAAAGTTTGACTAAAGCTTCTTTCCTAGCAATCAAGTACGGTGTTGCTGGAATAGAGACTCTAGAAGATTATAAGCTTGAGTTTGAGAATGGAGTATTAACAGATAAGTGTGCAGACGAGCTTTTAAATAGCGAGATTAATAATCAACTTATAGCGGCATG
>CAZTPV010000162.1:0-6976 GCA_964615085.1 uncultured Desulfurococcales archaeon | reverse complement strand
GTTAATCATAGCAGCCATGGCTATAGAGGTTATGAAAGCTGGCATAGATGAGTGGGTTAAACAGTACATGGCTTCATCTAGGAGCTAGCGACGGCAGTAGACCTGTACGCTTGAGTACTGTGCTACTATTTTTAGTGGAGCGCCAGAACCACATCCGTGGCTGTTAATAGTAGAGGCCTTAAGGCTACTAATCACAAGGCTTACATTACCCCTAATATTCAGTGTTACACTACTATGAGATGCTACAATCGTAATACTCTTGGGATTGTTAAGTGTGCATGAAAGGCTTGAATAAGATGCTTCAACAGTAAAGGTTCTAGCTAACACGCTTGCTCTAGCTGATGAGTACCTTAAACCCACTCTAAGATTCTTAACACTTAGCTCACTAATAGTGCACGAGGAGTAAGCAAGATTTAGCTCTAAAGCGTTTAGCTTATACCCTCTAGGCAGAGTTATATGGAGATCACACCTCGTGAAGAATGGTGGCTCAGCCCTACGTACACGTATGATAGCAGTACCTCTTCTTTCAAGAACGTCTAGTAGGCAGCGTCCTAGCCCATACTGGTATAGTACTACTCTTGGCTCTCCAACACTGCTAGTACCTACAATTATTCTCGCACACGATGAGTATACTATGATTTTGTTAACGTTCCTGATAGTCTTATTAGCGGCTACAAGCATTTTGGAGGGTATAGAGTATGTCACTAATAATAGCTCAGCTAATGCTAGCACTACTAGCAGTATAGCTATCTTCAATGCCTCTCTAAGAACCATGCTAGTGAAGTTGTTCAAGAGCCTCAAGCCTCTAGGCTCTCCCTAAGCTTGTCGATAGCTTCTCTAAGCCTCTTAATCTCCTCCTCAAGTCTAGCAAGACTAGTCTTCTCCTTCACCTCGTATCTTGCCTCAATCCAGTACCTTGTCACCTTAGCCCACGTACCTGCACACACTACTATGGCTACGAACCCAAATATTATACCAATAGTGCTTGCAGTATACACTGAAGCTACAGCAAAGACTGCTATAGCCGTCCAGACAGCTACTGTGACTGCAAGGAATAGTATGTCACTCTTCAACTCTCTCCACCATGAGTACTACACTCTACAAGCCTAGCTATATCTCTAGGTGAAAGAACTAGCTCGCCTCTCCACTTCAACCTATAGTATCTCCTCGCTTGCGCCTTCCCAGCCTCTAGCCTCGTAACGCTCTCTACTATGCCGGAAGCCTCCAGCTTCTTTAAATGAACCTTTGCTAGTGCTCTTGATAGTCCTAGTTTTGAAGCTATCTCCGAGAGATACATCTCCCCATGCTTGAACAGCAATGCTACTATACGCAGCCTTACCTCGTGGGCTAAGCCATCTAGTAGGCGTGCTAATTCCTTCAAGTCTACACATGACACATCAAACCCCCTGTAAGCTTTTGCTAACCGGTAACTGTTAGATTACACTCATACTATTTAAAGATTACTGTCTGTGAATGATGTTGCCTGCGACTACCTCCCTGATATTATTGACTAGAAGTTCAACATCACTGGTATCTATATTCCCCATAACACCTATTCTAATCATCCTGTTCTTGAACCTGCCCATCCCCGTTGCTATAATGTATCCGCGCTCGTATAGTTGCTCCTTTATCGCTACAGCGTCTATAGGGGTGTAGAAAGCTGCAACGGTATTGCTACGATACCTTTCATCCTCTACTACTGGTTTGAAGCCTATCTCTGGCAGCTTCTCATATAGTATGCGTGCTCTCTGCTCATGATCTCTAATGTAGTTTTCAACTCCACGACGTAGTATGTAGTCTAACGCAGTATTTAGTGCATATAGTAGGTTTACTGGTGGTGTGAAGGGTGTTTCACTTCTCCTCCTAAACTCAGCGTATCTAGAAAGGTCTAACGCTAATGGTGTCTCCTTTGAGTTCCTTATAGCATCCTTAATAGCTTCAGTAGAGGCTATAACAAATGAGACTCCTGGTAACGCGGCTATAGCCTTATGCGCAGCACCAGCAATAGCTGTTACACCCCACTTGAAGCTAAACTCTTCGCCAGCTAGGCTTGAGACAACATCAACGAGAACTTTAACTCCTTGACTACTGGCTTTACGTGCAACATCCCTTAAAACCCTGTAGGCTAGCCCCATGGACGTCTCCGTGTGGACTAGCGCTAGGACGTTATATTTTCCACTCTCAAGCTCTTGGAGAACCCTCTCAACAGCTACTGGTTCTCCAGGCCTATTAGACTCAAGTATGGTAACTCTAGCCCCCCTCCTAGCTATGGTTTCAGCCATCCTATACCCAAACTCTCCATGAGATACAACAAGAACGTTGTCGTTACGTGCTATAAGTGACCAGCACATAGCATCTACTGCTGTAGTTCCACTACCAGATAATAGTGCTACAAGCCCATCGTCAAGGTCTACGAGTCTTAACAGTTTCTCATAAACTTCCTCGAATAGCTTGTGGAAGTCCCTAGACCTATGACTTATAACCGTTGTTGCTGCAGCCTTTAAGACATCGTTACTCGGAGCTACAGGTCCTGGTGTGAAAAGCTTGTAGATGAGCTTCATCCTAGACACCATTAACCCTGCATTCCAGTTTTAGCTCCTCTACAATCCTCCTCACAATCTCGATAGCTACCCTCTCTTGGGCTTCACGTGTCTGAGCTCCTATGTGAGGTGTTAGAATCACTCTTGGATGCTCTATGAGTTTCTTCTCGTATTCGGTTTCTGGGGGCTCGTGTTCAAGTACATCAGCTGCATACGCTAATAGTAGCCCATTGTTAATAGCTTCTAGTACGGCTTTAGTGTCTACTACGGCTCCTCTACTAGTGTTTATCAGTATTGTTCCTGGCTTAAAACACTCCCTTAAGAGCTTCTCTGATATCATATGGTAGGTGCTACTGGTTAGTGGGACGTGTAGGGTAACTACATCAGCCATCCTTATTCCATCGCATAGATTGTCTACAAGCTCTACACCAATTCTCTTAGCAGCCTCAGTTACATCAGCAACATCGTAGGCTATTACCCTCATACCTATAGCCTTAGCTATCTCTGCAACCCTACGTCCAATTCTCCCAAAACCTATTACTAGTAGCGTCTTACCTGCTAGCTCAACACCCATACCCTTAACCCAACTCCCTCCTCTAAGCTTTAGATTCAATTCTACAAGTCTCCTAGCAGCAGCTATCATCAAGCCTATGGTTAGCTCTGCAACGCTCTGTGTTGCAGCATTAGGTGCATTGACTACTTTTACTCCAAGCCTCTTAGCTGCTTCAAGATCGATATTGTCTAGTCCAACACCAGCCCTAGCTACTAGTTTAAGTCTACCACGAGTGCCCCGCTCAAGAACCTCTCTAGTTACCTTAGTCCTGCCACGAACAACTAGAATATCATAGTTATCGACAACCTGTAGTAGCTCGCTATAGCTTATCCCTGGCCTATAGTCTACCTTGAGACCGCATGCTGTAAGCATTCTTACAAGCTTCTCGTGAACCTTATCAGTAATTAGAACTCTGATGTCACTCATCATACCACCTCAAGCACCCTCCTAGCGTGTGCTATTATGGGGGTCTTGAGGGGGACTCCGAAGATGCTTGAGAGCACTGGGCATTTTGCTCGAAACAATATGATTGTCCTGTTGGGGTCTAGGAGCTTGTACTCTATGAATGCTTCAAGATTTGCTATCCCTTTAACGAGGATTGCATCAAAGGTGTTTAAGACGCTAGTAACCTCGCTTACAGCTGTTGGAGGGTAGTGTGTACCAGTGCCATAGACCTCGATGTCGGGTTTGCTTACTCCAAGCTCTCTAGAAACTATTTCCACTAGCTTCTTAGCCTCAGCTACTGTAACATCTACCTCATATGGTTTACTCCTAGCTGCTAATGCTACCTCAACACCTTTATTAGCTAGCTTTATGGCGTATGCAATGTCTACGACTGCTTCACCAGCGTTATCTAGTACTATGGCTATCCTCTTAGCCGTAGAGACAAGCTTTACGGCTTCCCGAAAGCCTAAGCCTACTGGTGTAGCGCCCTCAAGAATGTCTCTTGGCGCTACAGCATACCAGGGTGCTGGTATATCAACGCTATTAGCCCATGAAAGTATTTTCAGAGCTTCAGCTGGATCATCAAGTCTAGGTGCGAGGTCACTTAACATGCGGAGGAATATCCTATTGTACCCGTTCTTCTCGTTAGCATAAGGGTCGTTTGAGCCGTATAGTATTCTAAAGGATTCAACGAATAACTCCGTACGGGTTCTAGCTTGTTCAAGCAAGTGTAGAAGCTTTTCTCTAATACTTGGAGAAGGAGCTTTACGTAGCCTAGAGGAGTAATAGCACTCTAGACAAGTCTTAGGCTCAAGTAGGCGTACTGTAGGATGTATGGCTGCGAATCCATTAACTCCTCCACCCCCAACACCCTAACATACCCCATCAGCCTTGCTAGTGCTCCACAAGACACCCACTTATAAACCTAAAGCCTCTAGAAGACTTGTAGAGGCTATCATCTTCTAAGGGTCTCGATACTAAAGTTCGAGCTATACTCAGCTTCACACCTAGGACACCCTCTAATGGGTTATGACTAGTCCTAAAGCTCTTCACGAGAACCTTCTATGATGGCGTAGCTATACCTAAGCCCTATACCGTAGCGATAACCTTGATCTCCTCTCTGAGCTTAAGAACCCCCTTACTACCTTATTCGATGTGCATGAAGATGCATGTAGAAAGAGAAAAAGTAGTGTGGGAAGTTACCTCCTCCTAGCTAAGTAGATTAAGGTTCCTACGATTATAGCCAAAACTGCGACTGCTATAGCTACTAACGATATATTCACGCTCTTTCTAGGTGCTGTACTTGAGCCAGCTGTGGAGCTAAATGTAGGGCTCAACCCTTTAGTTATTACACCTAAGACACTATAAGGATCTCTACCTATGAGGGAAGCGTTGTAGAAGAGCTTTGGATATCTTCCTACGTATCCCTTAAACTTTACAGCCTTAGCTATACCTACAAGCTCTTCTGGCCTACTAAAGTATTTGAGCAGCGTCAAGTCTAGAACTAGCCTACTCCACCACCAGTATTTACCTCTAAACATCTTCTTCTCTATATTGGCTAAGCTGCATGCTTTATCCCAGTTGAATGTCATGACATAGGCTTTTCCTTCACCATTAGGTTCCACAACGATTACTATGCCAGCAGCATCACTTCCTAGAATCTTTTTCAGCTCCTCTTCCTCCTTCTTAGTTAAGAGCTTTACAGATATCCTCCTCTTACCTGGAGTAGCGTCTAGTAGCTGAACAAATGCATCATCCTTACACCATACTGGTACAGCAACTACGTAGATCTTTGACTTCGGCGATACATATCCCCTCTTCATTAGGAAATCTATCATTAGAACTCCAGATATGAGCCCTGGACACACGTGATTATGGAGCTCAGCTGATAATAGAAGCTCTTGTGGTGCACCTTTACTCCATACAGCTACTATGGTAAGTATAGAGAAAGCTCTGAGCCTATCAGTTTCCTTGACAAGCTCCTTCCATACCCTGTCAGGATCTTTCTTACCCTCCTCAACGATTTCATCAATATCTAGATTAAACACAGAGATCTTAGCAATACCCTTCCTAATCACATATTTTACAGCTTCCTCAATACTACCGCCATTCTTCACCATTCCTATAGCATGAGCTATGGCATCTCTCGAGACCTCTAGGTATAGAGCTTTATGAGTATCATTCCTATAGGCAAGGATCCACAGATTGTCATTGATCATCGAGTGTACGTAGAGCATGTTATAGAGAGGATAGAGTCCTCGAGCTATCATGGGTACGGTTATGGGATAGAGATCGTAGCCCTTAATCACGACATACTTAGCATTAGTGAGCACAAGAGTATTGCTAGAGTTCAACGCTCCTAGGGTATCTTCTATCTTGTGGAGAAGAGCACTACCTATCTCTTTAAGCAGCCCAAGAACTATAGAGGTTTTATCTTGTGTAGAAGAGACTGCTGTAGGGATAGTTATAGAAGTGATTAGTAGTGTTAGCAGTAGAGCCATGGATATGGCTTTCATCATGTGCACCCTTAACTATAAACAAGTGCATCTGCATAAAAACATAGCGTTGCGAAGATTAACAGCCACCCATAGTAGTAGCAAACGTAGCTATGCCCCTTAACCGAGCAGAGTTTAGAGTTCTACATACTATCTGTAGCTTTGGGTCAGGATTAGACTCATCTGTTATCTAGAGGGAGGAGTGTAGCTCATAGTTCTGGGTGCGTGTAGGTGGAACGTTACCCTGTGCTAGATGAGCATGGCCGTGTAGTGAAGGCTATAGTGTCTAGTGCAGAGTTTACGGTAGTCCACTCTAACACTTGTAGTCGTAATGGTAGAGTATTATTGTGGATTGATACTAGCTATGCTGTTGATGTAACCAACCTTATTAGTAACGGTGTCTTATGCTATGGCGATGTTTGTACAGAGGCGTGGAGACTTATAGAGGATATCCCATGGCCTCTACTGTACAGTTTTAGTAACCTAAACGACTACGTTAAATGGCTTGCTGAGAAAGTTGCTAAGGAGCTTAAGGGGAAACATGTCCTAGTGAACTTTAGTGGTGGTAAGGATAGCTGTGCAGTACTCATAGTGCTAGCTTCCCTCCGCAACTACGTAGACTTTAAGCTATCTGCAGTGTATAGTCACGTTAGCTTTCTAGAGCCAGTAAGAAACATAGACTACGTGAAAAAGGCTGCTGATAAGCTTGGAGTAGAACTAATCATTGTTGAAGCTGATAGAGATCTCATGAAGAGGCGTCTTCTCGAAGAGGGGCTACCCTATCGTGGAGCTAGATGGTGTACTTATATGAAGCTAAAACCAGTCAAGAGGGTTCATAAGAGCTTAAGGCCAGTCATAGTCGCTGATGGGGATAGGATGGCTGAAGCCTTTAAGAGGTTTAAGAGGCTGCATGACATGTCTCCTAGAGAGCCTAGACCTCTTTC
>CAZTPV010000161.1:0-8224 GCA_964615085.1 uncultured Desulfurococcales archaeon | reverse complement strand
GTACTGGAATCCATCTAGGTATCCTAAAGTCGAGTGTTACTATTCTAACTCCATAGTTCAGCTCATTATCCATCTTGGCTGATAGACTACTCAAAGTACTTGAGTAAAGGTAGAGGTAAATGGTGGTTGCATCTTCCAAGTTAGTCTCCATGAAATCCTCTTCCCTAAATTCGATTCTCTCGTAAACTCCGGACTCTTTAGCTGAGTACTTAGCTACTTCAATTAATGCGGGATCAAGCTCAACACATACACCACGCTTCACATTAAAGTATTTAGCTGCGGCAATCACTACTCTCCCATCACCACAACCTAAATCGTATACTACGTCGTGAGGCCCTACCTTAGCGAGGCTTAGTGCCTCTACAATAGCCTTTAACGGTGAGGGAATCCATGGTACTCTCTGCTTTATGTTCATGATCAAGCCCGCCCAGCACTCTATGGAGTAAGGGTTAATAATCCTTAGATCTTAAGCTTTTGCTATGGGTTTGGTGATAGAGTATTGGGCGATGTAATCTTAGAAGTTGAGAGCTTAAAAGTCTACTATTATACTCTTAAGGGAGTTGTCCATGCTGTTGATAATGTATCCCTTAGCCTTAAACGTGGTGAAGTCTTAGGAATAGCTGGGGAATCCGGTTGTGGCAAATCTACATTAGCATATGCCTTGCTAAAGCTTGTCCCTCCTCCAGGAAGGATAGTCTCTGGAAGAATAGTTATTGATGGTATGGACGTCACAAAGATGAGTGAAGCTGAGGTTCGAAGGAAGATACGATGGCGTAAGATTAGCATGATATTTCAAGGTGCGATGAATGTTCTCAATCCAGTCTACCAAGTCTGGTTCCAAATAGCTGAACCCTTAATGGTCCATAAACATGTCCCTCCAGAAGAAGCCTACAAGCGTGCAGTTGAACTTCTAAATATGGTTGGGCTTGACGAGAGCATAGCTAAAAGGTACCCACATGAGCTTAGTGGTGGCCAGAAGCAACGTGTGGTCATCGCAATGGCCCTGGTAATGAACCCAGATATAGTTATAGCTGATGAGCCTACAACAGCTCTAGATGTCGTTGTTCAAGCACAAATACTTAACCTTATGAAGAAGCTTGTAAGAGAGTTAAAGACAAGCCTAATACTCATCAGTCACGATCTAAGTGTTATTGCTGAGCTTGCAGATAAGGTTGCAATCATGTATGCAGGTAAAATAGTAGAGTATGGTACATCGGATCAAGTATACACAAATCCTTTACATCCTTATACTCAGGCACTATTAGCAGCCATACCCAGGCTTAGAGCTCCTCGCGGGAAATTAGTGTATATACCTGGTCAGCCTCCAGACTTGAGATATCCTCCTCCAGGATGTAGATTCGCTCCTAGGTGTAAGTATGCTCTAAATATCTGTAAACATGAAGAACCTCCAGTAATTGAAGTTGAAAGAGGCCATCTAGTTTCATGCTGGCTATATGCTCGACGATAGACGAAGAACAATATAGGCCGATGACTAGAAATATCCCTCTCAAATACTCTCTGGGCCATAGTATTGAGGTAGAGTAGGCTTGAGACCTGGTATTGTTGGATGGGGTGTTTACATACCTCGCTACAGGATTAAATGTACTGAGATAGCTAGGATCTGGGGCTATGATGAACGTGTATTAGAGAGTTTAGGTGTTGTTGAGAAGGCTGTTGAAGGTATTGACGAGGATGCAGTAACTATGGCGGTTGAGGCAGCACAGAATGCTCTAAGGAGATCTGGAATAAATCCCAATAAGCTTGGAGCGGTCTTCTTTGGAACAGAATCAAAACCGTATGCAGTGAAGCCAAGTGCATCAATAGTAGCGGAAGCAGTTGGCGCGACACCATACACTATGGCATCCGACCTTGAATTCGCATGTAAGGCTGCAAGTGAGGGTCTTAGATCAGCTATGGCTCTAGTTCAATCCAGGACGATTGACTATGCTCTAGTAGTAGGATCCGATACAGCTCAAGCAAATCCTGGAAATATACTTGAGTTTACAGCGTCAAGTGGTGCAGCGGCCTTCATTATAGGCCCTGAAAACGACTCCGTAGCTGTATTAGAGGGTGCTTCAAGCTATACAACAGACACACCCGACTTCTGGAGACGTGATGGTATGCCCTACCCTCTTCATGGTGAAGCCTTTACTGGTGATCCAGCATATTTTAGCCATATAATTAACGCTGCAAAGAAGCTCATGGAGGATTTAGGGTTAAGGCCTAATGATATAGATTACGCCGTGTTCCATCAACCTAATGGTAGCTTTCCTTTACGAGTTGCCAAGAGACTAGGGATAGACCCTGCAAAGGTAAAGCTTGGCCTTGTAACACCAGTAATAGGCAACACGTATAATGCGTCAGCGTTAATCGGTTTTGCAAGAGTGTTAGATCATGCTAAACCTGGTGAGAGAATTCTACTCGTTACTTTCGGTAGTGGAGCTAGTAGTGATGCATACTCCTTCATTGTGACCGACTTAGTTTTAGAGCGTAGAAACAAAGCTCCCAAGGTGGACGACTACATAAACTCAAAGGTGTACATATCCTATGACATCTATGCGAAATATCGTGGTCTAATACATAGGTATGTTGAGGAGTGAGCCTCATGAGAAGAGTGTTCGTGGTCTCATCGTCAATGACTAAGGTTGGAAGACATTTTGATAAAGGCCTCATAGACTTGGCAGCTGAAGCACTATGGAAGGCTATTGATGAGGTAAATATAGAACCGGAAGCAATCATAGTGGGAAACATGCTATCTTCAAGCCTTCAACATCAAGATAATCTTGGAGCCTACATAGCATCATCTATCGGGTTTAGACTCAAACCAGCCCTTAAAGTAGAGGCAGCATGTGGTAGTGGTGGTGTAGCAGTATATACTGCTTACGCGCTTGTAGCATCCGGTCTCGTAAAAACAGCTGCTGTTATTGGCGTAGAGAAGATGACTGACTACCCAACAGCTATAGTTAGTAAGGCCTTAGCCCAAGCTGCAGACGCAGAGTACGAGTTATTCTATGGCTCCTCCTTCACTGGTTTAAGTGCCTTAATGATGAGATACTATATGGTTAAATACAATGTCTCTAGAAGAGAACTGAGCATGTGGCCTGTCCAGATGCATGAGTACGCATTAAAGAACCCCTATGCCCAGATTAAGAGGAGGATCACAGTTGAGGATGTCGAGTCAAGCCCTACGATAGCTGATCCCATAAAGCTATTGGATTCAAGTCCCATTAGTGATGGCGCAGCAGCTCTTATACTTGCTTCAGAGGATGTAGTTAGTAAGTTTGGACTCAAGGATGATGCACTAGTTGAGATTGCTGGTGTAGGTCTTGCAGTAGATACTGTGGAGCTTTCTAATAGGGTAGAGTTAGACATAATACCATCGGCTATAGAGGCGGCAAGACAAGCCTATAAGATGGCCCATTTAGAGCCAAAGGATATAGATGTAGTTGAATTACATGACGCCTTCACCATACATGCAATGCTACTATTAGAGGCTTTGGGATTTAGCGGTAGAGGTGAAGCGGCAAAACTATATGCTACCGGTAGGTTTAGACTGGGTGATCAACCAGTAGTCAATCCTAGTGGTGGTCTGAAAGCGAGGGGGCACCCTGTAGGAGCTACAGGAGTGTACCAGGTAGCGGAGATACACCAGCAACTCAAGGGTATTTTCCCAGGGGTAAAGGTTGAGAATGCTCAAACTGGTTTAGCCTGTAATATGGGTGGTGATGGAGCCTCAACATCAGTAATAATTTTACGGAGAGTGAGCTGAAATGATGAACATCTCTCCTGCTCAAGTATGGAGGACTAGGCTAGAGCATTATAGGTTAATCGGAGGCTATTGCAGTAAATGTGCTAAGTACTTTTATCCTCCAAGGCCAGCGTGCCCCTACTGCGGTTCAAGAAGCGTCTCAAGAGTTGAGCTTCCCAAGCGAGGAAGGGTAATCACCTATACAGTAATATACAACGTTATTAGTGGATTTAGAGCTTATGCACCCCTAATACTAGCAGTAATTGAGCTCGATAATGGTGCTAGGGTTTTAGCTCAACTAACGGACACTAGTCCTGAAGAGGTTGAAGTTGGTATGCCTGTAGAAGCAGTGTTACGTCGTGTTGTAGCTGATGGCGATAAGGGGGTAATTGTGTATGCAGTTAAGTTTAGGCCCTTAAGGTTTAGCGAGAAGGTGGAGCAAGGATAGGGTGTAGGGATCACCATGGTAGAGGCTAAAGTCAATAATCTTGAAGAGATTATTAAGATCGTTGAGGAGAAGAAAATACCATTACACAAGATATCAGAGATTACCGGCAGTGAGAACTTAGCAACAGTTGTAAGGAGACTTATAGTTGAGAGAAGACTAGGAGTGAAACTGCCAGCTATAGCCTCAACTATACTAGACTTTGACGAGCTTGTTGGTAAAAACATTGAGAACCCTATAGGGGCCGTTCAAATACCCTTAGGTATAGCAGGACCACTACTGGTTAAGGGTGATTATGCTCAAGGAGAGTTCTATATACCTCTAGCAACAACGGAGGGTGCTCTCGTAGCTAGCGTAAATAGGGGTTGTAAAGCAGTAACAGAGTCAGGTGGTGTTAAAGTAAAGATCATATATGATGGTATGACTCGCGCCCCATGCTTATGGACTCCAAGCGTATATGATGCTGTTAACTTGGTTAAGTGGGTTCTAAGCAACATAGAGACTCTTAGAAGGCTTGTGAAGGAGGTTACAAGGCATGGCGAACTAATAGGCGTAGATCCTTACCTAGTAGGTAACATAGTATGGCTTAGATTTACTTTTACCACTGGAGATGCCATGGGAATGAATATGGTAACTATAGCTACAGATCGCCTGCTTAAGTACATAGAGGAGCATTACCCAGGAGAGGTAAAGACTCTAGCCTTAAGTGGTAACATGTGTGTTGATAAGAAACCTGCTGTAATTAACCTCTTAAAAGGTAGAGGTAAAACAGTTATCGCTGAAGCAGTGGTGAAGAGAAGCATATGCTTAGAAGTCTTAAAAGCTAGTCCAGAGGAGATAGACTTAGTCAATAGGGTTAAGAATCTTCTTGGATCAGCAAGAGCTGGTAGCATATCTTTCAATGCTCACTTCGCGAACATAATAGCAGCAATATTCATAGCAACAGGCCAGGATGTAGCACAAGTGGTTGAAAGTAGTTTAGGCTATACGTGGACAGAGGTTAGGGGAGAAGATCTATACATTTCAGTAACACTTCCCAGCCTTGAAGTAGGTACTGTAGGTGGTGGTACAAGACTGCCAACACAACGAGAAGCTCTAAGGATACTTGGAGTTGAGGGTGGAGGTAATCCGCCAGGAGTTAACGCCAAGAAGTTTGCAGAGATAGTTGCAGCAGCAGTGCTAGCAGGAGAACTAAGCCTACTTGCAGCTTTGGCAGCAGGTCATCTAGCTAAAGCACATATAAGGCTAGGTAGAGGTGGGCTTAGTGTCAAGCCTTCTAGATGAGTTAAGGCGGCGTGCACTTGAAGCTGGTGGCCCAGAAAAAGTGAGGAGGCAGCGTGAGCGGGGAAAACTATTAGCACGTGAGAGAGTAGAGCTCTTCTTCGATAAAAATAGCTTTGAAGAGATAGGATGGCTTGTAGGCGAGTCTCTTGAGGGTCCTTTAGGTGACGGTGTTATTGCAGGTTACGGAAGAATTAATGGTAGATTAGTATTCGGCTTTTTCCAGGACTTCACGATTATGGGTGGTAGCATAGGATTAAAGCATGCAAAGAAGATAGCATGGTGTATAAGGAAGGCTATGGAAGTTGGGGTTCCCGTAATTGGTGTATTTGACTCTGGTGGCGCTAGGATACAAGAAGGTGTTAATGCTCTCCATGGTGTTGGTTTAATCTTTGCATCGATCATAGAGGCTAGTGGAATTATACCACAAGTAGCTGTGATGGCTGGTCCTTGCGCAGGTGGTGCAGCCTACGCTCCAGCGTTAATGGACTTCGTCGTTATGGTCGATAAAATATCGTATATGTTTATTACTGGGCCTAATGTCGTTAAGGAGGTCACTGGTGAAGACGTTACATTTCAAGATCTTGGAGGAGCTTCAGTACACTCAAGAATTAGTGGAGTTGCACACTTCAGAGCTCAAAGCGAGGAGGATGCTGCTAGAATCGTTAAAAAGCTCTTATCATACCTCCCAGATAACTGTAAAGCTATGCCACCTAGAACGAAACCCCTCACTAATCCAGAAGAGCCTGTATATGAGCTAGAAAGCATACTCCCTGAAGATCGTACTGCACCCTACGATATGAGAGAGCTATTGAAACTAGTAGTTGATCCAGGATCATTATTTGGGGTTCATGAAGAGTGGGCTCCAAACATAATTACAGCTTTTGGTAGAATAGGAGGGGTACCAGTATGCATTATTGCTAATCAGCCAAAATACAAGGCAGGAGTAATTGATATAGATGCTTCATGTAAGGCTGCACGGTTTATACGCTTCTGTGATTGCTTTAACCTACCAATACTAATGTTTGTTGATGTACCAGGCTACATGCCCGGCGTCGATCAAGAACATGGCGGTATTATAAGGCATGGCGCGAAAATGCTTTACGCTTACTACGAGGCAACAGTGCCTAAAATAACTGTGATCATACGTAAAGCTTATGGTGGTGCATACATCTCTATGGGAAGTAAAGCTCTAGGTGCTGATGTAGTTTATGCATGGCCTACTGCCGAGATAGCCGTACTAGGCCCAGAAGCAGCAGTTAGGATTCTCTACCGTAAAGAGCTGGAAAAGTCTGAAAATCCAGATGAAGTATTGAAGAAGCTAGCTGCTGAATATGCAGCAAAACACTTAAACCCCTTCAACGCAGCTCTTCAGGGCTACATTGATGATGTTATAAAGCCTTCTGAGACTAGGAGGAAGATATACCGGGCGCTAATGATGCTACTACCTAAAAAGGTTAATCGAACTCCAAGAAAGCACGGGAACATACCTCTTTAACTTATAGAGCTTTAACCGTTAAAACACCTTATTTTTGCTAAAGGTTCACCTCTACGAACACCATGGCCTTTAGAAACATAGATCTCTTCAATTATACCGTTGCAGGGAGCATAAACATATTCTACCATTTTCATGGTTTCAACACAGAATAGTTTTTGACCACGTCTTATTCTATCACCTTTGTTAGTGTAAACATCAACTACTTTTAGGGAAATACATGCTTCTAGTAAGCCATTAGTGAAACGTACTAGCCATGTTTCTTCAACCTTAGCGTCATCGTATAATAGTATGTCTGGAGCATAGTAAAGGTCTCCTTGATACTCAATTATATCCTCCTCCAACTTCACAGTCTCATGTTGTTTATCATAACTCGTTGGCCCACCATGACGTATAGACTTCATAGTCGTCACGCTCTATGCTGAGCCACCCATGCCCATAAGCTTCCTTAAAGCCTTTAGAGGCTAGCCATCCATGAAGAGTATCACATATGTTCCTCGTGGTATAAGTAATAGTAGCTATGTGTGAGCTGTTAAGCATATCCTCTAGAATTCTTTTAATAGCCTTATACCTATTAGATATTGTTTTAATAATATCATGGATGTTGTTGGCAATAAAGTCTGTATGGTAGTTACCATGCTTAAACTCTTTTGAGTCAAGTATAATCCTCAGTAGCTCAATATTATTCTTTACACCTCCTATAAGGGTCCTTGAGAGAGCGTGTCTTAGCTTCCTAATGGCCTCGCTACGGTTTGAACCCCATACGATAATCTTAGCAATAAGTGTATCATACCTAGGGTTGATAACCATACCCTCATAAGCTATACTATCTATGCGGACACCGTCGCCTGCGGGGAGTTTAACCTTCTTGATGAATCCTCCTTCAGGCGCAAACCCTCTTAACACGTCCTCGGCATAAATTCTAGCTTCAATAGCCCATCCTCTAGGCTTAATACTTCTCTGATCTATTTGAAGCTCCTTACCTAATGAGAGTAGTATTTGGAGTTCAACTAGGTCGACTCCAGTTATCGCTTCCGTAACTCCATGCTCTACTTGAAGCCTTGTATTCGCTTCAATGAAATAGAACTTGTCGTCTTCGTCACGGTATATGAACTCTATAGTACCAATATTATCGTATCCTGAATGAATAGCTAGAGTTTTTGCAGCCTCATAAAGATCTTGTCGTACACCCGGCTTGGAGTAAAGTATGGGGCTTGGCGCCTCCTCAACTATTTTCTGGCTCCTTCTTTGGAGG
>CAZTPV010000160.1:0-9226 GCA_964615085.1 uncultured Desulfurococcales archaeon | reverse complement strand
AAGGGTCTACTCAAGATAGAGCCCCTATACGATGACACGATAAGAGAGAATGGTGTTGACCTAAGGCTTGGAAGAGAGTTTTGCAGGTTTAAACCTGTCTCAAACCCTCTTGATACTAGAATGCTAAGCTCCATAAGAAGGCAGGACTACTACGAGTGTGTCGAGGTTGGTGATGAAGGCTTCATAGTTAATCCTCTAGAACATGTACTGGCAACAACTATGGAGACTGTATGCTTGTCAGATGATCTTGTAGGCTTAGTTAACGTTAGAAGTACTTTTGCTAGACTAGGACTCTACATACCACCAACAGTTATTGATGCAGGCTTCTGTGGGCAAGTAACCATAGAGATTGTTGGTAGTAGGTTTCCAGTGAAGGTGTATCCTGGCCAGAGGTTTCTGCACGTAGTCTTCATAAAGACTACAAGCCCTGTTGCCTCACCGTATCGCGGCAAGTACCAGTGGCAGAGGGGTGTGACTCTACCAAAGCCAGACTCAGAGTAGATCCTCCATAAACCATGGCCTAGTCTTAGCCTCAGCAACTGGCTGTCTAAACACACCGTCAAGCACTGCTTTAAGCACTACAGCTACAGCGTGCCGACAGGGTTTCGACACCCTCTCCTCACAGCAACTACACTTAAACACTTTGTCTGAAAGGCTTACATGGACATCACATCCACTAGCCTCTCCTAGAACCCTCATATACTCTAAGCTAAACTCTGCATAAACATTGTATCTTGCGAGAATCCTTAAAGCCTCCTCAACAGTCTCCCTATCAACCCTGACTCCTAGTAGCTTTGAGACCGCATCACTCAGCTCCGTAAAGTCCTCAGATAATATGCTACGAATCCTTGCGAGAGCCTCAACCCTATAGTCCTCCACTATTCTAGCCTCCTCCAAACTACCTGTCCAAGCATCTACAAGAATTATGTCGCCACCACTATAGTCTAGTACTCGGTCACGCAGCCTTATCATCAATGGTGCTGGAGCCATAGGGCCTACAACAACAGCCTCACCAACGTTTAGGCCTGGCAGGTTTTCTAGAAGATCCTGGCTTACTTGCTCACTAGCATCCCTTATAGCATCCTGGTCTCGTGGGTTAACAATCCTTAAGATTATCTGTGTTTGGAGCTGACTTAGCACGTCCGGGTCAATCCTACTAGGCCTCTGAGTTATAGCTACCATGAATACTCCAAACTTACGCCCCTCACTAGCAATCATTGCTGCTACATCCCTAGTCCTTGTCTGCTTATGGCTTTTAGGTGGCATAAACCGGTGAGCCTCCTCAAGAACTACTACTACAGGGTAGGGGTATGACTCGCCTCCAAGACCCCTAACATGACTTACTCTAGCACTGAAGATTCTTGAGAGTATATTGTATGCTAAATGGTCTTGAACCTCCTGCCTTAAACCAGCTAGGTTAAAGACTACAACCGTTCCAGGTCTTAGTATCGATGTTATCGGGATAGACTTAACACCATAGACTCCAAGCCTTCTAAGATCATCAAGGTACCTTATAGCATCATAGCCTGGCTCAGAATCCTTACGTAGAGCTAGCCACAGCCTTCTAATACCCCTATTGAACTTCTCATCGTTGACAGCTAGCTCGTCTATAGCACTCCTAACACTCCTCTTATCCTTTAACGGCATTTCATCAACTAGTCTCTGGATAAACTGTCTAGCAAACCCCTCTAAGCTCTTAGAGGAGGTGGATCGGTATACCTCAACAACGTCTATCGCTGCAGATATTATTCTTATAATCCATTTGAGGCCTTTAAGCTCCTCTACACCAAGCGCGCTTGAGAGTCGCTCAGCAACCTCCTTACCACCACCAATCACGCTCCTAATCCTAGTAGCCTTTGAGGGTACACCAGCAATGGTTGCTAGCTCCTCGGCATTAAGACTTGAGACGCTAACCATGTACTGTAAGTCTCCCTCCTGGTCGCTCCTACCTTTCAAAACGAGTACAGAGTTGCAGAACTCTGGCCCTAGCTTGCACGCACTTCTCTTCATCGCAACGTACTCTCCATGGGGGTCTAGGACCACTATGGTGGCACCCTTCTTTAAGAGCTCTTCAATAAGCACTACACTAGCCCAAGTCTTACCTGCACCAGTAGCAGCAACGATAGCTACATGCCTCTTAACACCCTCAATATCAAGGTATGCTGGTACATTCTGTCTGGAGATGAGGTAGCCTACATGGAGTCTTCTACGCTCATCAATACTGTAGAACTCTTCAAGAAGCTTGTCTGGGGCCAGGTATACATTACTACCAACGCTTGGAGCAGATCTAGGGTATAGTATTCTACCACGCCACCTATATCCTAGAATCTTGACGCGAGCCTTAATGGTATCAGCATACCTTGACGCAAACCCTCTTATAACAGGCCATGGCGTATCAGGTGATACTCCAATAGCATACCTCTCAATACCTCTAACCTGGCCTAGAACCTTGACCGTTACTGGAGTCTCCTCACCTGGTGGGAGCTCCTCAACCTCAACGTAAACGTAGTCGTAGAGTGGTGGAATGTTCACTGGGTCTACAGTAAACACGTAGCCTGAGGGTGTAGACTCACCAGATACTATACCTACTAGCTCTCCTCCCCTAAGTGGTTTAGGCAATACTGAACCTCCCTACTACCAGGATTACCAGTACTACTACTCCGCATGATAAGTTTCAAGAGGTAATACCATATAGGTTCATCGGCTAAAGAAGCGATTAAGGCTACAAGAATACTACTAGGAGGAGATACTAGCTCCTGGCTAGGTGGAGAGCTGAGCTCTAAGCCTACCAACATATAGGCTTAAATCTAAAATTTGAGCGAGAACCTAATTAACACGTGGCCATAAGATCACTCACTCAGTAGCCTATAATGGGAGGTGTAGTGTTTAGTGTCATGGATATTTCAGGGCTGGGAGCCAATAATAATACTCCTAGTAATACTCTTGATCTTTGGCCCTACAAAGCTACCACAGCTAGCTCGTGGCCTAGGACAAGCATTATGGGAGTTTAAGAGGGCTAGTCAAGGACTACTAGAGGAGGAGAGGAAGACCGTAAAGAAGCTATCAACCGAGGAGAAGAAACCCGAAGAGATAGACTATGAGACGCTAAAAACTATCGCCAAGAAGCTTGGCATAGAGAAGGTTGAGGGGAAAAGCAAGGAGGAGCTAGTAAAAGAGATTGTAGCGAAGGCTAAAGAGAAGGGTATAGTCTAAGCGCAGGATAGCATGATAGTATTTAAGCTCACACCCCCACCACCTTAATAGTATTTTAAAAGTCAAGGTAGTGGAGTATGCTTGGAGTGAGTTAGTAGCCTAGATCATGTCTAGAGTGTCCTACGAGTGGGTGGTATAGAGCTTGGCAACATACTTTGAGCGTGAGAGCCCGTTATGGCAGCATATTGCTGAGCTCGTTGTCAGGCTTAGAAGGATATTGTTTGCAATGGCTATTGCTGCTGCCGTACTTAGCCTCATACCAGTTGGCGTTGTTAAGGCTATAGCTACTGGTAGTATTAAACCGTTAATGCAGGGTCCAACAAGCTATGTTCCATTAGTCTCAGCTCTCCCGAGAATGATCATAGAGATTGTTGTCCCTAAGAAGATAAGCTTGTTCGGTAGGACGTATAACATAACGATAATGCCTACATCACCTATGGAGAGTTTTGATGTACTATTCTACACTGTGCTACTACTAGGGGTTCTTGGAGCCTCACCAGTGATTGCCCACGAGATATGGGCTTACATTAAACCTGCACTATACCCTCACGAGGTTAAGTTCATTAAGAAGGCTGTAGCTATAGGGTTTATATGCTTCATTGTTGGAGCGTACATGGGCTTGTTCATGATAGCCCCATGGTTCATGAGGATAATGCTTTACATGTACCCCTACTTCATACCTACTGGCTATGCAGCTATACTCCGTGTATCAGTTACAGATGCTCTTAAGCTTGGAGTACTAATGGCTATAGCTATGGGGCTAGTTCTTGAAATACCACCAATAATCTACTACCTCCTAGCGTTTAGGATAATCGATCCAGACATATTCACCGGTGAGGGTATGAAGTGGGCTTTCGTAGCATCACTACTAGTTGGTGCTGTAATCTCACCAGACCCTACTGGCATGGGTATGATAGCTATTGCTGTAACCCTCTACGTGCCATTCTATGTTGCTGTTAAGCTTGGAACTAAAGCCTACTACAAGAGGAAGGAGATGGAGGAGAAAGGCCTAGTTCTCGCTAGAGAAGAGGTTGCAGTTATTAAGGAGCTTGCAACAGCAGTAGCTAGTGAGGCTAAGTAATTCTAGTGTACTCACCACTACTAGTCCTAGCGTAGAGTGGTAGTCCTAGCCTCCTAGCCTCTAAGACACCACTATAGGGTGCCTGCCTTATGGTCACTATTGCTGAGACTCCTGCAACAACTAGCGCTCTTACACTAGGCCTTCTAGGCCTAGCTGTAGTAGCAACTATCACCCCACCAGACCTGCGTGATAATAGTAGGTGGCCTGCAAGCTTAGCAAGCACCGTTACTTCATCAAAATCGTGTACGAGAGCTATGAGGCTAAGGCTGGGAGTATAAGCTGCAGCACTATGTAGTGATGCTCCATGTAGAAGCCTCTTAGCAGTAACATCACTAAACAGTTTAACCACCCTAGAAGCATCGACCTCTAGTGGCTTAGGCTTCTCAGGCTCAAATACACTCTCCCAGAACACCCATACTTTAACAGTTCCTTTGAGCTTAGACTCATCCTCCTCTATTGACAGTATTGATGCGTCTTCAACACTACCTATAAGTCCTAAGCCTGCTAGGTAGCCGTAGACAGCCTCTTTAACCATTACTGGTGATGAGGTGAAGGATGTTAGGAAGCCCCTCTTAGCATCTATAACCTCGTAGTCGTAGTCTAATGCTAGCTTAAAGTTGTTAAACGTTCTTAGAAGCTTCTCCTCCAAGAACACTACACCTCTCATACAGCTTCTGAACTCTACTAAGGAATCTTGAGGCCTTAATAACACGCTTATCTATCTCTAAGATTTCACCCTCATGTAGCACTAGGTGCCTTCTTTCAACGTTAAAGGCTCTTGAAAGCTCTTCAACCATGTAGTGTAGCTGTATACAGTGCATACTACCATCAACAGTTAGTACTGTTACTTCAACAGGTTTTACACGTACTAGAACACCTAGAACCTTAAAGCCTATAGTGTTTATGTGGTGTTCTTCAGGGCATACTGCTAGGATTAAGTGTTGGCTAAGATGTTTTAGAACCCAAGGCTTCCTCTTAGCAAGACACAAGCTTACAATAGCGATGCGGTTGGCTTTACGAGCCTCGGGAGGATAAACATTGTCTCTCATAAGGTCTATGTAGGCTGTATTTAGGCTCTCCACAGTAGACTCAACACCTCTCAGACCCTAACTAGCCTAGGGGCTTGAGGTGGGTAACTAGTTTATGCCCCTGTAGTGGAGTATGCTTATGTAGGGGCAATGGTGAACACCTCCAATCCCGACGAGCACTCATGGGGAGAAGGGGGCCGGTTCTGAGCCCCATGTAGGCTTGGGGTTAGGGCCTTGAGCTTACTAGACGTGCTGAAAAGGTATAGGATTCCGTTACGTGTCGAGGCATCTCCAAACCTCAACCTGGTTGCTGTAGCTGTTGAAGAGCTTAGTGGAGGGTTTTCAACATGGATTATAGGGTTTGAGGAGTCTAGGATTAGAGGAGTCTACCCTAAGTGTCTCGAAGCATTATGGTCTAAGGATGGTAGGCTAGCACTAGTATGCTTTGAGGATGGATTCTGGAGGATAAAGGTTGTTCTCGACTCTGGACCCCACACAGTCTACGAGACTACAAACCCGATTGCAATGGCTAAATGGGTTGATAGTAACCGAATTGGGTTTCTTGAAGCTAATACCCTTAAGCTTATTAGCCTATGGAGTGGAGTACCAACAACTATAGCTCGTAATGTTCAAGCGTGGTCAGCTTCAAGGAGGGGTAGGATTGCAGTAGCCTCTATGGGCACGGTGAAAGTGCTTACAAGATCTGAGTGGCATGAGGTTGTAGGAGGCCTTGGAGACATAGACTCTATTGACTGGAGCCCTGACGAGTCAAGTATTGTTGTTAGAAGGGTTTCTGAGAGCGAGACAGCCATCACGGTGATTGACGTTGAGGCTAGCAGCTATAGGGATTTAGCTAGAACTGAAGGCTATACAGGGTTAGACCTAGTATACATGTCCATGAGGCTACCTTCAGGGCCTAGATGGTGTGAGAACAACACGATATACTATGTACTACCTAGTGGGAGAACACTATCACTCTACCGTGTTGAGCCTAGTGGTGGTGCTGAGAGACTTACTCCACACGACTTCTGCGTACACGACTTCACAGTGAGTATTGATGGGGCTTCAGTAGCATACATAGCCTCGTCACCTACATCTCCATGCGAGGTTTGGGGGTATAGTGCTGGAGGCTCCTCGTGGAGAGTAACAAGGTTCTCAGAGGCTCTAGACGAAACTACACTCATACCTGAGAAGGCGCTAGTGAGTGTTAATGGCCAGGACATCCCCATACTATACTATCCTCCTGCAAGACATGAGCCTGGTAGGAGGATGCCTCTAGCAGTACTCGTAAGTGACGTATCTAAGGGTAGTATACTCACACCATACAATCTACTTGCACAACTACTATCACATGTAGGCTTCTACACTGTTGTGATGGGCTGGCCTAAACCCTTTGAAGTGCATGAGAGGGTTGTTAAAGGTGTCCATAGGGTTGTAGAGGTCTTAGGCTCCAGACTACCATACGTTGATAGTAGCCAGCTACTACTAGTGGCTTCAGGGTATAGTTTTCAGCCATGCTCTAAAGTGGCTGTAGAGGCTAATGCCATAGGACTTGTAGGCTACAACCCGATCATAGATAGCCTAGTTGAGGAGAAGTGCATGGGTGATGCGAGGCTCGCTAGGAGGATGATAGATCTAGGGTATAGGATGGCTGTAATCCCCTCAAGGACTAGGATACTCCTAGTCTTCACAAGGGATGCTATAACCTCTAAAGCACAGTACCTCGCAGCTAAAGCTCTAGAGCAAGCTGGTCGAGCCATGGTCATCACTACTAGTAACGTGTTAGAGTCGCTTATAGAGGTGGTTAGATGGGCTGCAAGCCTAGTAGGGAAGACACTAGTGTTCCTAGAAGCCTCTTAGAGCTTGTTGAGAGTGAGTGGAGTAGGAGGCGTAGTAGAAGATGGGAGTGCATGGAGAGACTATGGGGTTTAAGAGCGTGGAGGTACTCAGCTAGCTTTAAGAGGTTATTCGAGCACTATGCGCTTAAAGCTAGAATCATACTAGGCCTTCTAGGAGCTTCAAGTAGTGATGTAGTGGTGGATGTAGGTGCTGGTCCTGGAACATACACTATACCCTTTGCACTTTACTGTAGGAGGGTTGTAGCTATTGAGCCTTGCAGAGAGATGGTTGAAGAGCTGCTAGAGAATGCTAGGAGACTAGGCCTAGACAATATAGAGGTTGTTAAAGCTAGGTGGGAAGATGTTGACGTCAACAAGCTTGGTGATGTAGACTACATAGTAGCAGTGCACTCACTACCCTGTATGAGTAGGCTAAGTGATAACATCTCTAAGATGGTTAAGGCTGCTAGGAGGGGTATCTGTATAGTAATGTTTGCTGGTGAACCTCCATGGCGTAGACTATACCATGAGGCAGCTAGAATCCTAGGTGTAGGAGGTAGGTTCAAGTACCTAGACTACATCTACCCCTACATAGTCCTCCACGAGATTGGGGTCTATGCGTCTATAAGGATCCTGGAATGGGTCTACACCGAAGAGTATGACGACGAGTACTCAGCTGCTATGAGGTGGCTTTCCCCAGTAGCAGCTGAGCATGGTGTTAGAGTTACTGAGGATCATGTTAGGAGGATGGAGAGGATCGTGGTAAACCTAGCTAGGAGGATCAATGGCAGACTAGTATTGTCCTCTAGGGTTAGAGAGGCTATAATCTACGCAACTTGGACTCGTAGTAGCTAAGACCATGATTCACTTCAAGTATTGAGGGTGGTAGGCTCTGTAGAGCCTCCTCGATGTATGGTCTAGCGTAGGGTGTTGATAAGAACTCCTCAACACTCATAACGCCTACTATCCTCCCTGCCTCCATGAACGCTATTCTTGAGGCAAGCTGGATGGCGTCAGCAAGGTTGTGTGTAACGTGTATTGCTGTAAACCTTAGCTTGTAATGTAGAGTCTTAAGTAGCCTCCTAGCACTAGCTCTATGACCTGGATCAAGCTGGGAGAAAGGCTCATCGAGTAATAGGAGTTTAGGCTCAACGGCTAGAGCTCTAGCAAGTGCTACACGCTGCTTCTCACCACCACTAAGTGTTGATGGCTTACGGTCTAGTAGGCTACTAATCCCTAGTAGTTTAGAATACCATAGCACTCTCCTCCTAACCTCCTCTTCACTAAGCCCTCTACATCTCAGTGGAAGAGCAATGTTATCGTAGACGGTCATGTTAGGCCATAACCCATAGTCTTGCGGTACTAGTGCTACCCCTCTCCTCTCTGGAGGTAGCCTCGTAACATCAACACCATCAATAACTATTGAGCCCTTAAGGGGCTTGTAGAAGCCTGCTATGGTTAGTAGGAGTACTGTTTTACCAACACCACTAGCACCCATAACCACTAGGTACTCTCCCTTAGCTACCTCGAGTCTTGGAACCTCTAGCCGAAACCCCTCAACCTCAACAACAAGGTCTCTTATAGCTATCAAAGCCTAATCACCACCCTCAAGGATGCTATAACAGCTATGGAGACTAGTACGAGGATAACTGAGAGGGCTAGGGCTGGGCCTAAACCAAGACTTGAAGCCCACTCCCATATTAGTACGCCAATAGTCTTAGGGTAGTAGGCTACTATTAGTATGGCTCCAACCTCACTTAAGGCTCTAGCCCACGCTAGTATTGCTCCAGCAAGAATGCTTTTCGCTGCTAGTGGTAGTGTTATCTTAGTGAAGACAACGTGTCTTGGAACACCAAGACTTCTAGCAACAAGCTCCATAGACTCATCAATAGACTGAAAACCAGCCTTAGCAGTATCAATCATTATTGGAGCTGACACGAAGGCCATAACCGCTACCACACCCAGAAAGGTATCCTCAATCCTTAACCCGAGCCTTGAAGCTAGGGATCCTAGAGGGCTTGTAGAGTCGTAGGCTACTAGGAGTAGAACTCCAGCTACAGCATGCG
>CAZTPV010000159.1:0-8758 GCA_964615085.1 uncultured Desulfurococcales archaeon | reverse complement strand
TTGCCTCAATAAGGTATATAGTAACCTCTGCACCCATAGACGCTAAATGCCTTGCAGCAGCTAGTCCATCACCACCATTACCTCCAGGACCACAAAATACTGTAATTTTACATTCACTAATGCTTCTACATACCTTACTCGCTACTACCTCAGCAACACCTTTACCCGCTGACTCCATTAATTGTAGAGTTGAAACCCCCATCGCCACAGAGTTTCTATCAGCTATTCTAACTGTAACACTATCAACTACTTTAGGCAAGTACTTAATAAGCCTATGCGACATAAACGTATACACCCCACTCTCTACAACCATGATAAGGGTAGTTAGTTGTGGTTGAAGTGTATGTTGGAACTTCTGGTTGGATGTATGACTGGAATAAAGACATGAATTTCGACTGGTACGTGAAGCATAGTGGATTAAATGCTGTAGAACTTAATGCCTCCTTCTACCGGTTTCCATACCCAAACCAGGTTAGGGCGTGGGCAAGAAAAGGGGCGAAACTTAGATGGGCTATAAAGGTTCATCGTAGTATAACACACTACTCTAAGCTACGAGGTAAAGCTCTTGAAGTATGGCTGAAGTTTAAGAGGCTTTTTAACCCTATGGAGCACCTTATAGACTTCTACTTGTTTCAGCTACCGCCATCATATACTAAGACTGAAAACAACATTGATAGCCTAGAACGCTTCTTAGCAGAGATCAATATCGGTATTAAAGCAGCTATAGAGTTTAGGCATACAAGCTGGTTCAATAAGGATACTATAGACCTACTTAACAAGTATGACGCAACCATAGTCTCCATAGACGCTCCAATAGGGACCTGGATAACCGTATCAAGAAACAACATAGTATACCTTAGAATGCATGGTAGAACCTACTGGTATGCGCACAACTATAGTGTTGAAGAACTAGCTGAAGTAGCCATGAAAGTGAAGCAATTAAATCCAAGGAGGGTATATGTTTTCTTTAATAATAATCATTGGATGCTTGAAAACGCTAGAACAATGTTATCCCTATTAACGAATATACTCAAATAGAAGTGCACAAGCACTGCTAGCCATTATAGGAGGGAGAGGAGGAATGTCAGTATTCTATATAACCACACCAATATACTATCCAAACGATCAACCACACATAGGTCACGCATATACAACTATAATGGCTGATGTGATAGCACGTTGGCATCGACTTAAGGGTGAAGATGTGTTCTTCCTAACGGGGACTGATGAGCATGGACTAAAACTGCAAAGAGAAGCTGAGAAACACGGTATGAAACCCAAAGAATTTGTTGACATGATGGTAGAATACTTCAAGAAGTATTGGAGAATACTAGAGATAGAATACACAAGATTCATAAGAACAACCGATAAAGATCATGAGGAGACGGTGAGAAAAGCATTAATGGAGATCTATAGGAAAGGGTTAATATACAAATCAGTTTATAAGGGATGGTATTGTACGAGTTGCGAAAAATTCTACTCTAAAGGAGAGTATATAGAGCGTAATGGTAAGAAGCTATGTCCAACTCACCTTAGGCCTCTTGAGTGGGTTGAGGAGGAAGCATACTTCCTGAAACTATCAGAGTACACTGATAAAGTACTCAGCATGCTTAGAAAGGATATAGTCGTACCAAGTTCTTACGCTAATGAAATTATATCCAAGATTGAGAGAGAGGGGTTGAAGGACCTGGGAATTACGAGGCCAAAATCCAGAGTATATTGGGGGATAGAAGCCCCCTGGGATACTCAACACACGATATATGTTTGGATAGACGCCCTACTCAATTACCTAACCGCTATAGGTTACGGTAAAGACGAGGAGAAATTTAGGAGGTATTGGAGCGTAGTTCACCACGTAATAGGCAAAGATATACTCTGGTTCCACACAGCTGTATGGTTTGCACTCCTCGCCATGCTCGATATACCTCCTCCAAGAAAACTAATTGTACACGGTTTCATACTAATGAAGGGAATTAAGATGAGTAAGAGTCTTGGCAACATTGTAACTATAGATGATCTACTTAACACCTACGGTGGAGCGGACCCAGTAAGGTACTTATTAATGAGGTTCATGTCCTTAGAGAAAGACTTTAACTATGACCCAAAACTATTAATTAGCACGTATAATGCCGAGCTTGCTGACACCTTAGGCAATCTTGTAAGAAGAGTTGCCGTATTATCATTAAGAAAGCTTAAAGGTATTGTAGAGCAATGTGAAGTTGACAAACAGTTTGCAAGTTTTGTTGAAAGTAAAGTGAAGGAAGTCTCAATACTAATGGATAGGTTTAGGTTAAGTGAAGCTCTAGTAGCAATATTCGATATACTACGTGAAGCTAATGCTTACCTTAATAGGACAGAGCCTTGGAGGCTAGACAATCCGTCAAAACCATTATACAATGTGCTAGAGGCTATTAGGATAGCATCTATACTATTAACACCATTCATGCCAGCAACGATGAAGAGGCTATCAAGCATATTAGGTTACAGTGTTAAGAGTGTAGACGAAGCTGTATTCGGGATACATGAATGCTATCATGTGAAAGAAGCCCCAATACTATTCGCTAAAATACGCTAAGGGCTAACATCAAAATGTGAACGGCCTAATTGAGTTAATTTTCCTATTAGGCTTTACTGGATTGGTTTCACACGCTATTCCTATTCTATGCTCACTCTACTATGATTATGTTCTCCTCGGGAAAGCCCATTTCAACTAGCAGTCTTTTCACACGATATCGGTGATCTCCCTGTAGTTCTATTCTACCATTCTTATATGTTCCTCCAGTTGCGAGACGAGACTTTAACTCTGATGCTAGCTTCTTTAGATTTATTTCGCGCTCGTTTAATCCCTCAATTATCGTCACTTCTCTACCGTAGCGCCTCTTCTCAAGTTTAATCTTGATTATTTGTTGCTCCATAGTTAGCTGTTCACATAGTTCTGGAGGGAGACCACCACATATTGAAGCTAAGTCCTTGTCCATGGGGTATCTCAGCCCTATAGCTTAGACTAGCCAGTGAAGGCTATGTAACAGAGGGTTCATATAAACCTTACGCAAGCAACTTAATAGGCACTTTTCTACAAGATTTTGTTCTTAGGTGGAGATCTCTATGGCAGGAGAGGAGGTTAGAGTTGGAGGTTATAAGCCAGCTAGCCTTGAGGAGATAAGGTATAAGTGCGGACGCTGTGGAATGGAGTTTAGCTCTACGGATTTAAGCTACATGCCCTCTATTAAATGCCCGTATTGTGGATACAGGGTCATATACAAGGTGAGACCTTTAGGCAGTAAAGTTGTACGTGCTATTTAGACCTATACCTTTTGTAGAGAGCTGCTATAGCCTCTAAGACTGTCTTTGCTGCTAGTAGTCCTGTACAACCACTTATATCGTAGGGTGGTGTGTACTCAACTATATCAACGATAATAGGCTTTTTAGCAGAGTTAGTGATTATTCTTACAAGTAGATCTAATAGCATCCATGGCTCAACACCTTCTGGCTCAGGATTTGCTACGCCTGGAGCGTATGCTGGGTCATAAACGTCCATGTCTATTGAGATGTATAGCGATTGGCAGCTAGCTGATTTGAGCCATCTTTCAACTCTGTTTAAGACTTCAACCATACCTAGGAATCTAAACTCACTGGATTGTATGTAGTCTATCCTCTTCATATTCACGTAGTCGATCTCCTCTTGAGAAACAGCTCTCACACCTAAGAACATTATGTTAGCGTAAGATACTATCTCAGCAACTCTCCTCATAACAGTTGCATGGCATGTTCGAAGCCCCATAAACTCGTCTCTCAAGTCAAAGTGCGCATCAAATACTAAGACACATGGCTTACCCATCTTAGCTACTACAGCTTGTACTATAGGTAGTGTAATTGTATGCTCACCACCTAGGACTATTATGGGCTTATTGTAGTCTAGTAGCTCAGCAACACTGTTCCTAACAACGTACACTAACTTGTCAACGCTAGTATAGACTACTAAATTACCTATGTCCGCTATCCTAACTCTTTCAACGTCAATCATAGTCCTTAGCGAGAAAAACTCGAGATGAGATGCAAGCTCCCTTATAGCATTTGGTGCAAATCTACTACCAGACCTAAAACTAGCTGTATAGTCGAAAGGTATACCAACAATTATGATGTCGGCATCGCTAGGACTTAGACGGCGCACACCACCAAAGGATGGTGCAGTATTGTCAACATATAATTCTAGTAAGCTCAATAACAACACCCAGACGATATTTTAATCAAGGTTACTCCATACAGCTGGAGATTAGGCTGCCCAGGTGTATTTATCCATGTCTACCGACGTTTTTGAGAAGGTTATAGAGCTAGCTAAGAGGAGAGGATTCTTTTGGCCAAGCTACGAGATTTATGGCGGTGTAGCAGGCTTCTACGATTTAGGCCCTTTAGGTGTTCGACTTAAGAACAAGATTATCGAGTTGTGGAGGGAATACTTTATTCAAAAACACCAAGAGCTAGTAGTTGAGCTTGAAACACCAATTATAGGGCCTGCAAAAGTCTATGAAGCTAGTGGGCATGTAGAGCACTTCACTGACCCGATAACTGAGTGTTTAAGGTGCGGTAGGAAGTATAGAGCCGACCACTTAATCGAGGAGAAGCTTGGCATAAACGTAGAGGGGTTAACACCCTACGAGTTAACTGAGCTTATCAGATCTAAAGGTATTAGATGCCCTTCATGTAATGGCGAGCTTAGTGAAGTCAAACTCTTCAGCTTACTCTTCAAGACCACTATAGGACCTTATCATACGAATATTGGTTATTTAAGACCAGAAACTGCTCAAGGAATATTTGTATCGTTTAAACGCGTCCATGAATGCATGAGGAAGAAGCTACCCCTAGGCATAGCGCAAGTGGGTAAAGTAGCTAGGAACGAAATCTCGCCACGGCAAGCAATGATCAGGCTTAGAGAGTTCACGATAGCTGAAATGGAGTTCTTCTTCGACCCTGAAGACCCTAACCAGGGAGGTTACCTAGAAGAATATTTGGCTCGAGTTGAGAATGAGAAGTTAAGGATAAGAAGACATGGAGTCAACGATATTATTGAAGCTAAAGTAAGAGAACTCATTGAAGAGAAGATTGTCACTACACCATGGCTAGCATACTGGATGGCTGTATCAAACCAATTCGTTAAGGAGCTAGGAGTTTCAGAGAGCAACATAGTTTTTGTTGAGAAAGGTCCTACAGAGAGAGCTCACTACTCTATACAAACGTTTGATCAAATGGTTAAAGTTTCAAGATTCGGCTGGGTTGAAGTATCAGGTCACAGCTATAGAACTGACTACGATTTAGCAAGACACATGAAGTATAGCGGTCAAGACTTAACAGTCTTCAAACAATATGAGGAAGTTAAGGTTGTAAGAAAGAAGGAAGTGGTTATTGACATACCATGGCTTGGTAGAACTTTTAAGTCGAAAGCTAAGACTATCCTTGAAGAACTAAAGAGAGTTGATCCTATACAGATAGAGAAGGAAGTTAAGGAGAAAGGATATGTTACCATAGCTGGTGAGAAAATCCCAGCAGATAGGATAAGGATCGTCGAGAAAGAAGTTAAGGAGACAGGAAGGAGATTCATCCCTCACGTAGTAGAACCCTCATTTGGTGTTGAAAGACTGATATACGTTACTCTAGAGTACGCATACACTGAGAAGAATGGGAGAACAATACTAAGACTACCACGTAAACTAGCTCCCTACGAGGCTGCAGTGTTTCCATTAACGAGGGATGAAAGGCTAGTTAAACTTGCTAGGAAGTTATGGATGCAATTGATCAGTAAAGGACTATACGTTATCTATGATGACGATGGGAGTATAGGTAGAAGGTATGCGAGAGTAGATGAAATCGGCGTACCAGTTGCAGTTACAGTTGACTATCAATCTCTTGAGGACAATACTGTAACGTTGAGAGATCGAGACACTTGGGAACAGATAAGAGTCCCTATAGATAAAGTGTATGATGCTATTATAAGCTTCATATACCAAGGCTTAAGCCTCCACAAGCTTCAAGAAAAGATTAACTGTTAAACACTACAGCAAGCTTATTTAGAGACATTTACTGTCTTCTAGTTAAGGGCTTAGATAGGCTATAAGCTGGTGAAAACTCATGAGCAAGGCACCAGAGAAGACTAATAAGGAGGAAGAGAAGGCGGAGGAAAAACTACCAAGGAAAATTGATATTAGGAGTGCATTAGCCCTAATACCTCCAGCAGCACAGTTATTCGGTAAGAAGAAGACAGTTAGAGAGAGGAGGGTAAGGATAAGATTTAAACCCAATGTTAAAGAGGGTATAGCACTACTAAACCCTGAACTGGCTAAGGACCTAAACATAACAGAGTACTTAGAGATAGTCGTAGCAGGTAGAAGAAGGTTTAGGTTTAAAGCAGAGGTAAGTGATGAAGTACCCTTAAACGAGGTATGGGTTAATGGTAAAGATTTACCCGAGAAGGGTGTTGCTGATAACAGTATTGCTACTGTTAGGGCTGTGAGACCATGAGTGAACAAACTTACAGTTTACTCAGAGTACTATCTGAGACTAGTGAAGAGCACGCCAAAACAATAAAGAGGCTTGGAACACTGTTAAAGAGACTTAGCAAAGACATAGCCAATGATAACTTGCAGCTGAAGGTAATGTCCTATATTAAAAGGCTTAGGTTACTAAGATCAAGAATCCGGAGGGCTCTCGATGCTAATCCCGACATTAATAGTGTTGATAATGTCTCAAGAGAGAACATAGCTACTCTGAGTGAGTATATGATCCTTGTTGGCTTTACTCTTGAACGTGACATGCTTAATACAGCACTAAGATTAGCTAGAAAGGGTGCAAGAATACTTGAAGCCCACCTCAACGATATCACTAAGGATGTGGATGAAGTTAATGATTTAAGTAATAGGCTTGAAAGGCTTATCAGCAATTTTAGAGATTTTAGATAACACAATACCTAAGAGCATTCTATCACTTAGTACATCTACTATGCGTACGAGAACCCTATAGCCTATAAGGCTTTTATCTCCGTTGATGAGTGTTACTGGACCGTGAGGTAAAGGGTAACATACTAGCTTATTCTTAACCGGATGAATACCTGCAACAATGCATTCAATCCTATGTCCAATGATTCTACGTTTAACCATCTCGTTAAGCTTTATAGCCTCCTTTAGTATAGCCCTAGATTCCTCGCTAGGTTTGCTGCTATGTCCTTGAAAAGCTGTGCCGGGTAGTGCTCTGAACCTATAAACAGTGATCTTGGTTGCGCCAAGCTTAACCAGTTCCCTCATAAACTCTATTGTCTTCTTAATAGACTCACTAGTCTCTCCTGGGAGCCCGTAGATAAAGTAGACGTATGGTTCTAGGCCAGCTTTTGAAAGGAGCTTTACAGCTCTTCTCACATCAGAGGTTAGGGATGGACGACCTATCCTTCTTAGGAGGTTATCGTCACCAGATTCAACTCCTATATGCACTGGTGTACCTCGAAGATATTTCGACAGTACTTTAGCAACCCTTTCATCTACAAGACATGCCTTAACGTTCTCAATGAGCAGATAAGCGTCTTTTGTGTAGAACTCATTAACTTCATCATATAATGTCTGCAGTAATTCCTCAATTTTATCGACCCTAGCTGGTGGATTACAGGGGTCTGTAAGTGGCTCAGGATAAACTACTTCATCACGACCATAGTCTAGTACGTCCGGAGCACTAAGCACTATCCTTGTAGCACCTCTCTTAACTAGTTCGCGAACTTCACGAACAATTATGTCTAGTGGCCGGCTCCTCGCTGGACCGTAAAGAGCAGGAACACTACAATAACCGCAACCCGCTGGTATACCGAGAGGACAGCTAAGCCTATCACTAAGTCGAGGACTTTCACATCTACCGCACTCACAGCATTTTATACCCCATGAAGTCCATTTAGGTCTTCTAAAGTTGCTACACCCTCTAACAACTTCGACATAAACTCTCGCAGCCCAGTAGATTGGATAATTGGTGATGTCTGTAGAATGCATATAGGCTAGCTCTTCTCGCAGAGCGTACCTAGGTTTGCCAGTAAACACAACTGTATCATCACGCAAGTAGGCTAAGCCCTTTACATCACTACATTCATATTTCTTCTGAATACAATCAAGAAGCTTTGGTAAAACAACCTCACCTTCACCGTAAACAACGTACGAATAGCCCATCCTAAGGCACTCTTTATACTCGATAGCTATAGGTCCACCAATAATCGATGCACCATATGAGTGTTTTCGCCATAGTCTTAGTAATCTTCGTGCAACAGGCTTATCACACGTCATTGCACTTACAAGCATAATGTCATAGTTACCTAGTATCCATGGATCCTCTATGACCTCCTCAGCTGGATAGATGTCGGCTTTAATCCCCTTAGCTTTGAGGAGACCGGCAACAGCTCTAGGGCCTGAGCCTATAACATCTATAGTAACAATTCTCCTACCATGCTCACGAGCTAAAGCATCTATAACTATAGCTTTCACACGATTACCCATAACTATGGAATTGCAAACCAAACCTTAAAAACTATCTTAGATTAACAAGTAGCAAGGACTAAGGCTAGGCATATAGCTATGAGAGGGATGAGCTAATCTTGTCAGACTACTATGATTACAGAGTAGAAGAACGAATGAGAGTTACACTTGCTGAATCCTCACTACTTGAACAACTAGTATCAATAACAAGAATGCTTGAAGACGTTATACGCGAGCTCAACACGACTTTCAGCAAAGCACTT
>CAZTPV010000158.1:0-3788 GCA_964615085.1 uncultured Desulfurococcales archaeon | reverse complement strand
CTAGTAAGATCATCTCTCTAATCTCCTTTGGATGAGCTAAGCCAACAACTTTAAAGACTACCTCTGGAGTTACCTTCCCTATAGCTGCAGCAGCTTGTAGGATATTTATCGCTCTCCTCATGTCACCCTCGCTAACCTCATATATGGTTTCAAGACCCTCCTCAGTGTACTCACATCCTTCTTGCTCACATATCCACTTAAGTCTAGCTACAACATCCTCCTTCTTTAATGGTGTGAACCTAAAGAGTGCACACCTGGATTGAATAGGCTCAATAATTTTACTAGGATAGTTAGCTATCAAAATAAACCTTGTCGTTGCAGTATACATCTCCATAAGTCTTCTAAGAGCTTGTTGTGCATCAGCAGTCATGTTATCAGCTTCATCTAGGAGTACTATCTTAAATGGCACGTTGGGTGGTGTTCTACTTCTAGCAAACTCCTTTACCTTTGTTCTTATCGTATCAATACCTCTCTCATCGCTTGCATTAAGCTCCAACATGTACTGTAGATAATTTTCACCAAATAGGTCGTGGGCTAGAGCATGTGCGGCTGTAGTCTTACCTGTTCCCGGAGGCCCAACGAATAGTAAGTGCGGCATGTTTTTCTCTTCAACAAACTTCTTAAGCCTTCTCACAACCTCCTCCTGGTTAACCATTTCATCGAGACTCTTGGGCCTATACTTCTCAGCCCAAAGCAGTTCAGCTAGACTTGAAGCCATAGTTCTCCCCTCTATACCTAACACTCCTTAACCCTTTAAGCCTATATTAGGGCTACGAGGTTAAACAATGTCGTAGATAGGGAAGAGAAAAGTGTGCCATGAGGAATTAGAGATTATCATGGACCTCTACCACTTAGAGTATGAACTTAAACCAGTAAGAGTAATGGTTGTCAGAGACTTAGGTAGAATACGCGTCGATGGAGTAGAGATTGAGGTTAAAAAGGGTACAGAAATAGAGCTACCTAGATGGCTGGCAAGGTTACTATCATCGAAAGGCTACGTCCAGCTTGTTGAATCTACTATGGGGCTTGAAGATATCGCTAGAATACATTTCTCAGTCTACTCTGCCAAAAATATCATAGAGACACCAGAGATACCTAAAGACTTCTACTGGCAAGCACAAGACTACATAAGAGATCTAGACCTAAGGGTTAAACAAGAGCTTAACCCAGTACTATTAGAGGAGAAGCGTAAGGCAGTTGACTTCATAGTTGACATAGCTAATCGCAGACTAATACAAATGCTGCAAGTCCTTAGAAGTACTGCCGCAATAGTAGAGATATCGTCTAAACTAACGCCAGAAGAAAAGCTCTTGCTTGATAACCTTCACCAGGTAATTGAGAAATGGGTAAAACTCGTTACGCCAGGTGAGAGGTAGCCATGGCTATACAGCAATTAGTTGAGGAGGAAGTTATAGATGTAAAGGAGAGGTTCTACGAGTTCCTACGAAGCTTTAGGAGTAGAGATGGAAGATACAAGTATCGTGAGAGGGTAAGGCAGATACCCATAACGGGTGTGAAAAGCCTCATAGTAGATTTCAACGACCTATACGAATACGATATGAGGCTAGCTAGGATATTCCTTGAACAACCAGACACAGCTCTACCTCGAGCCTCAGAAGCAGCGCTAGAGCTTCTGGAGCAGGAGGCTCCAGAAGCTCTACAGCAAGTACAGAGGATACGTATTAGAATTAGAGGTCTACCATTCTCAACACCAATTAGAGGCATAAGAAGTGAGCATATAGGTAAGCTGGTAATGATTGAAGGGATACTAGTAAGGTCTACACCAGTAAAAGAAAAGATCATTAAAGCTAGGTTTGTACACTGCTATGAGGGTGATTGTCACGAGTTTGAGTGGCCTCCAGAAGGAGAGATTGCAGGTGACACTATAGAGAAGCCAGATGTATGCCCTGTCTGCGGTAAAAGTAGTGGTAGATTTAGAATAATACCTGAAAAATCTAAGCTTGTTGACTGGCAGAAGATCGTGGTTCAGGAGAGACCAGAGGAGGTTCCTTCAGGACAGCTTCCAAGAAGTATAGAAGTTATACTAACTGATGAGCTTGTAGATGTGGCTAGACCTGGAGACAGAGTTAGTATTGTTGGTATCGTCAGAGTAAGACAAGACTCAACCTCTAAGCGTAAAGCAATATTCGATATGTATGTTGAAGCCATACACCTAGAGGTCTCGCAAAAGGTGCTAGAAGAGGTTGTGATAACTCGTGAGGATGAGGAGAGGATTAGGGCTCTAGCTAGAGACCCATGGATAAGAAAGAGGATTGTGGCTAGTATAGCTCCATCAATATATGGGCATTGGGATATAAAGGAGGCTATAGCCTTAGCACTTTTTGGTGGTGTACCTAAGGTAAGACCTGATGGCACTAGGACAAGAGGTGATATACACATACTAATGATAGGTGATCCAGGTACAGCTAAAAGCCAGCTACTCCAATATGTTGTACGCATAGCTCCAAGAGGCATATACACGACGGGAAAGGGTGCTACAGCTGCAGGATTAACAGCTGCTGTAATAAGGGATAAGGCTACTGGAGAATACTACTTAGAGGCAGGAGCCCTAGTCTTAGCTGATGGCGGAGTAGCTGCGATAGATGAGATAGATAAGATGAGAGATGAGGATAGATCTGTAATACATGAGGCTATGGAGCAACAAACAGTAAGTATAGCTAAAGCCGGCATTGTTGCTAGACTTAACGCTAGAACAACAGTGATAGCTGCAGGGAACCCAAAATTTGGGAGATACATGCCTAATCGTACCCTAGCAGATAATGTTAACTTACCACCACCCATCCTATCAAGGTTCGACTTGATCTTCATTCTTCGAGATCAACCTAACCCAGAGGAGGATAGGAGACTTGCACAGCATATACTAAGAGTGCATAGTAACGTGGAGACAGCTCGTCCGGAAATACCACCAGAGCTTTTAAGAAAATACATCAGCTATGCTAGGAGGTATATTAAGCCAAAGCTAACCCCAGAGGCAGCAAAACTGCTAGAGGAGTTCTTTGTTGAAATGAGAAAGACTAGTGCAGAAAATCCTGATGCACCAATACCCATTACGGCAAGACAGCTAGAAGCACTCATAAGGCTCTCAGAAGCTCATGCTAGAATGGCACTAAGAAACGAGGTTACTGTTGAGGATGTAGAAGCTGCTATAAGACTCATGAAAACAATGTTAGAGAGTGCTGGAATGGATATAGAGACAGGTAAAGTCGACATAGACGTTATTATGACAGGTAAGCCTAAGAGTAAGCAAGAGAAGTTATCCAGGATAATGGAGATAATACAAGAGCTCGAAGAAGAAAGTGATGAAAAGTGTGCTAAGATGAAGGATATAGTCCGTAGAGCTGCCATGGAGGGTATAGAGTCAAGATTTGTTGAAGAAGCTATTAGAATATTCAGAAAAGACGGTATAATATACGAGAAGACTACTGGCTGCTACGCTATAGTAAGGTAAACAATTCTATTCACTGCCAAGACAGCCTTCTCGCTGTAACCTTAACTTCCACATAGTTACTGGAGTCCACATAATCCATGCTGGTATTCTCTTGATAAACTCGTAAGCCTCCTCCCACGTCTCAAACCCTAGTCTTTTAGCAAGCTCTTCAAGGCTCATAGGTCTATGAAGATACTCGTGGACTACTTCTAAGACTTCTGGAGATATGAAGACCTTCTTATCCCCGACAACCACAATGTATTTTTCACAGCTACCCTTAGCCTCACTCATAGTTTAACCACCCTAAATGTAGCACTTACCGTATGCCTCTACGTAGCTT
>CAZTPV010000157.1:0-5534 GCA_964615085.1 uncultured Desulfurococcales archaeon | reverse complement strand
ATAAGGCATCCTATAACTGTATCAAACAGGAGTGGGCTAATAGTCTGTGGGGCTGCTAGGCTTGCGGCTGCTAAGAGGTTGGGGCTAGAGGAGTTCCCAGTAGACTATCAAGACTTTGAGGATGAAGACCAAGAGATGGCTCACTTAATAGCTGACAACTCTCTATCTTATTGGCGAGAGATAAACTTCTCAGCTGTTAACTCTATTGTTATACCAGAGCTTGACGGGCAGAGCTTTGATATTGATATGCTAGGCTTAAAGGGCTTCGAGGTTGAGCTTGCAGATAAGTTTGAAGAGGAAAAAGAAGAAAAAGAGAAGAGCCTTAAAAAATGCCCAAGCTGTGGGTTCGAGTTTTAAAAAATATACACCCTATTTACAACGCCGCATAATATATTATAATTATAAACATGGATGATTATTTCACACCCTGTGTATGTCAATCTAAGAAGCGAGGAGAATTCAAGCTAACATGGCATGATCTATCTTGCCCGCTATTCGACTATCACAACGAGGTTGTCTTCTTAGAGAGTGTACTGATGACTCTTATAGGGGCTGATGAAGAAAGCAAGGAGCTTAATTAATGGCTGTTAGAGGACAAAGACGAGAGTTCAGCAAGAAAGAGATAGAACAAATAGAGACTCTTGCAGGCTGGGGACTTCCTCTTTATCAAATATCTTACATCTTAGATGTTAACAGAAATCTAATAAGAGAGAGAATGAATGAGAACGGCGGTGATAACGATATCGCTAGAGCAGTAGAGAGAGGCAAGGCGGCGGCTGCTGCTAATGTGACTCAAACAGCTTATAAGATGGCAGTTAGTGGCAAGCAGCCAACAATGACAATGTTCTGGCTCAAGTGTAGACAGAACTGGTCTGAACTAGGTGTGCCAGAAAATAACAATGATGAGACTTATCCAGAAGTATGAGTAAAAGCCCAATAGCTAGACATGAGGGACAGCTAAGAGTTTGGCGGGATCCTTCAAGATTTAAAGCCTTAGTATGCGGTAGACGATGGGGAAAAACCTTCTTGGCTGTGGAGATGCTACTAAAGGCAAGCGATAGGAGGAGGAGCGTTAATGTTTATGTTGCTCCAACTAGATTGCAGGCAAAAGAACTAGTGTGGGATGCTCTTAAAACTAGGTTCGTTCAACTAGGCTGGAGATGCAGACCCAATGAGTCAGAGCTAAGGATTAAAAGACCTAATGGGGCTCAAATAATACTAAAGACAGCAGAGAGACCAGATAGGATCAGGGGCTTAGGTATTGACTTCATAGTTTTTGATGAGGTGGGAGAATATAAGTCAAGCGACATATGGACACAAGTTGTTAGACCAGCTCTATCAGACAAGGGCGGCTCAGCTGTATTCATGGGAACACCAAAGGGGTTCAACTTCTTTTACGACATATATAACGATGCTAAGACAAGGGAGAATTGGTCAGCCTTCACATTCAAAACAATAGACTCACCCTTCTTTAAAACTAAAGCAGGACTTGAAGAGCTCGAGTGGGCTAAGAGAGATCTATCAGAGAAGGACTATAGGCAGGAGTACGAGGCAAGCTTCGAGGCTCACAGTGGCAGAATATATTATGCCTTTGATAGAGAGAAGAATAATATTGAGTATGATTATAACCCAGATCTTCCAATCATAGTAGGACAAGACTTCAACAGATCACCAATGGCTAGCGCACTGTTTCAAAAGGTAGGAGATACACTAATTCAATTCGATGAGTTATGGTTAGCAACAGGGGACACAGAACAAACATGCAGAGCGTTAAAAGAGAGGTATAGAAACGCCAAAGTCCGCTTCAGACCTGACGCTACGGGCGTTAGAAAAACTAGTAACTCTACCTATAGTGACTTCGATATAATACGCAAGCACTTCGGACACAATGCGATACAATCAAAGGGCGGTAATCCTAGAAAGGTTGACCGCTGGGCTGCTACTAATAGAGCATATGAAAAAGGATGGGTTAGGACTGTAGTTAAGAGATGCAAGCATACAGTAGATGATAGGGAGAAGATGATATACAAAGAGGGTGTATGTGATGTTAATCTAACGGATCCATTCATGGGACACATGGCTGATGCTGCTGATTATGCTATCTACAGAGAGTTCCCAATAATAAATAAAAGAACAAGTAAATATATACAACTTTAGGGGGATGGAATGAATGTTAAGGAGCTACTGAATACGATTAGGGATAACAAGGACAGGCTGGAAACTAATGCTAAGCTTATAGACATCTTAGATGGCAACCTATTGCCTTATGTTAAGAACCAGTTATCTAAGGAGCTATCAACCTCAGCTTATGATAGAAGCGTGGGGCGTATCGCTCCAGTGAATGTCTTCAAGAAGCTAGTGGACAAGCTAACAAGGCTATACTCAGAGGGTGTTATAAGAAGCACAGAGAATGATACAGATAAGGAGTTGCTTGCATACTATGAGGAGAATATGGATTTAAATCAAAGCATGCAGTTCGCCAACAAGCTATTCAACGCCACTGGGTATGTTGCTCTAATGCCTATTGTATACGATGGCAGACCAGTGCTTAAGATCATACCAGCTGATAAGTTCCTAGTCTTCAACTACTCCATAAATAATAATAACAAGATTGACTTGTTCGTTGAGATCTCAGGAGAAGACCAAGAGGGCAATGTTATATATACGGCTTGGACTGATACAGAGATGTTGGTTTTTGACAGCAATGGGAACATAAGATCTGAATTCATGTATGAGGGTGGAGTTAACCCTTATGAGACTATACCAGTGGTGTATATAGGCAAATCAAAAATAAGCTTGATGCCAGCAACTGACAAGGGATCCTTTACACTTGCCAAGCTTCCTTCAATACTACTCACAGATCTTAATTATTCAGTTCAATACATGTCACACTCAATCATATACGGCGTTGATGTTGACATAGCTCAGGCAAGCGCTAACCCAGACTCTCTATGGATACTTAACTCAATCGAGGGCGAGAGGACAAGCCCAAGCATAGGAACTATAACACCTAATGTTGATATAGATGGAGTGCTTAAAATAATAAAAGAAGAGATAGCAATGTGGTTCGAGGCAAGAGGAGTTAAGACCACAAGCACAGCAACTCTTAATGTTAATAACGCAGCCTCAGGCATAGCGAAGATGATAGACGAGAGCGATACGACACAGAATATCAAAGAGCAGGCAGAGATATTCAAGAACGCAGAGGGCGAGCTATGGGAATTAATCAAGCTCATGCACAATGTCTGGATCTCAAGCGGCTTCATAGTAGACGAGGCAAGGGCATTCTCAAAAGACTTCAATGTTGAAGTATCATACAAGGAGATCAAGCCTCTGGTTGACATGAAGACAGAGATAGAGAAGGCAAAGACTCTATTAGAGCTTGGACTTATAAACAAGCAAGACGCTCTTAGAATGGTCTTCCCAGATCTAACAGATGAGCAGGCTGCAGAGAAGCTCTCAGAGATAGAGGCAGGCAGGATGAAGATGATAGAGGCGGTTAATGCTGCTTAAGTTCAGGGCTATGATTAACCCTCTTATAAGACCAGCAGACAGGCGAGAGATAGGCGAGAGGATTATTGAGGAGATAATCCATAGGACTAGATTTAAATACAAGGACAAGAATAATGTTCGCTTCCCTAAGTACACAAAGGAGTACGCTGCAAAGAAGGGCGTACCAAGAACTAAGGTTGACTTAACAGATCTTGGAGACATGCTAGATGATTTAAGTGTGCTAAGAACTGGAGCTGGCTTTATTGAGATAGGCTACGAGAAGGACTCAGCAGAGAGGAAGAAGGCAGAGGGCAATATAACTGGATCTTATGGGAAATATCCAAGAGCATCAAAGGCGAGGGACTTCTTAGGACTAACACAGAAGGAGATTGATAAGATAGTATCAGAGGTTGTCACAGAGAGTGAAGATATTAAGTACGCTGCAAGCGAGGCTAGGAAGAAGCGGCTTAGCGATGAAGAGGCGGCGCAGGCAATAGCAGAGTCTATAGTTGAAGAGTACGGCATTGGAGAATTTGACTTCGAGGAGTATTGATTTGAAGTTCAAGAGCTTAACAGAGGCTATGAAGCATATTGAGAAGAACCTACACAAGATAGAGAAGGACTTCTACAAGCCCAGCAAGTTCAAGCTACTAGCCGACTTCATAGCAGACAGGGTTAGAGCTAGGACTAGAAGGGGCTACGGTGTTCCTGTATTCGGCAAGGGTAAAGAGAAGCTTGCTCCATTGAAGAAGAGTACAATCAAGGCAAGAGAGAGAATGAAGGCTAATGGACAGTTAAGCAGTGAGACTTCTCCAAGACGATCTAACTTAACCATGACTGGCAAGATGTTAGATGACTTATACACTAAGGTTGTGAACAATACAGTTAAGATTAAATTTAAAACTAACTACTCAGAGCAGAAAGCCAAGTGGGCTGGAGAAGGCTCTAGTAATAGGGCTAAGAGGGAGTTTAGGAACCTAAGTTCACCAGAACTAAAGGACTTTATGAGAAGGGTTAAGAACATCCTAACAGAAATTGTCAAAAAATATATGTAGGGTGTTTTAATTATTTAGTAGTTGTGCTAAAATAAATATACCTAAGGGGGAAAAATGGAAGAAGAAAAAATGGATGGTATCCAAGAGCAAGAGGCTGATGTTCAGCAAGACAAAGATGAGGTTGTACCTAAGAAGGCATACTTAGAAGTGACTAAGGACATGCTTAAGTACAAGAAGGAACTAAGGGAGTATCAAACAAAGCTAGAAGAGTTAGCCAAGCAGCAGAAAGAAGCTGAAGAGGCTAAGCTAGCAGAGCAGAAGAAGTTTGAAGAGTTGGCTAGACTCAAATCGAAGGAAGCAGAAGAGCTGGAAGCCGCTTTAAGAGCAGAGAGAAGCAACTATACAAAAACTTTAAAGCTCAATCGCTTGATACAAGAGATAGGGGAGCTGGTCAAGCCAGAATATATCAACTTCGCTAATCTTGACAATATCGAGGTGGACGAGAACGGAAACATCTTAGAAGACAGTATCAAGAAAGAGGCTGATAGATTTAAGCAAGAGCATCCTCACCTATTGAAGAAGATCGCAGACAATGCGAGCCTAGTTCCTAATCTCAACAAGACTAACAAGATAACAAATGGGGTGCAGGGTATGAGCAAGATAGAGTTAGAGAAACATCTTAAGAATACCTTGCAGTCTATTGTTAGATAGGAGTTAACAATGGCAGATACATTAACAGGAGTCACCGAGATCAATGCTGCTTCCCTAGCAGACATCTCAAGCGTGATGCAATCCTACCTTCAGCAGAGCTCAATGTTGTTAGGAACTGTAAAAGATTACTCTCAGTTCGCAGTTAAGGGAGCTAAGAGCGTATCAGTTCCAAGAGCAAGCGGCTTCACAGTAGGAGACAAGGCAGAGAATACAGCAGTTGACGCACAAGCAGTAGCTCTAGAGGCTGACACAATTTCTTTTAATAAGCATAAAGTAGTTCAATTCTTGGTTGAAGAGATTGCAGAGAACCAAGCTAAGGTTGCTTTGATCAATGAA
>CAZTPV010000156.1:0-10132 GCA_964615085.1 uncultured Desulfurococcales archaeon | reverse complement strand
TGTTAAAAACCTAACTGAAACTAAAAATAGTATACATGGGGGTGAGGGTAAGTGATGTTACATGAAGCTTGTAGGCTATTAAGGAGCTTGGGAGTCCCAGAGGAGCTCATACTTAGAGCTACAAGGCTAGTTAAGAGAGTGCAGATAGTGTATGAGGACGAGAATAGGATGGTGCTACTCGTTCCCTCACAAAGGCTTGAGCATTTACCGAGAGAGAAGATGCATAGCTTCATAGACTTGAAAACACTACTTGAAGAAGGACGTTACGCAATAACAGTAGCTCGGACTGGTAAGCTCCCTATAGACCAGCAGTGGTATCAGGTAGTGTTAACGAGGAATGGATCATCATGTACATGTCCATACACTAAGATTCGTAGAGCACGCATATGTGTTCATAGGGTAGCTGCACTAATAGTGGCTGCTATGAGGAATCGCTTAGACCTCGTGTCCTGGGTCAAATCTATTAGCCAGAGGAGTGAAAGTAAAGCTCTAGTTAGAAGCTAATACAAGTTACGCAGCCAGCTCCTAGACCAGTATTGGGCTAGTAGTTGATAAGAGTGTCTAAGCGTAAAACACTACTACCTGGGTATGGGTGGTAAATTAGGCTATGAGGAGTCTAAGTATTGAAAGACTTGCAACTGGAGTACCTGGCTTCGATGAGCTTATACAAGGTGGTATACCTAGGGGCTTCTTCGTAGCTGTTGTAGGTGAACCTGGAACGGGGAAGACAGTGTTCTGCATACATTTCATAGCTGAAGGTATTAGACAGGGAGATAAGAACATATATGTTACCACCGAGGAGTCTAGAGAGAGTATAATAAGGCAAGCAGAGATGTTCGGTTTCGACTTTGAGAAAGCGATAAGGGATGGAAAGCTAGTCATAATAGACGCTTTGATGGCTGGCAGAGATGATCCTTGGGGCCTACTTGAGCTTGACGTTGAAGCACTAGTTAACAAGATCATTGAGGCCAAGAAGTATCTAGGTTATGGACGTGCAAGACTGGTAATAGACTCTATGTCAGCATTCTGGCTAGATAAACCAGCAATGGCGAGAAAATACAGTTACTATGTTAAGAGGGTGCTATACCGCTGGGACTTTACAGCACTATTAGTCAGCCAGTACGCTGTAACAACAAGCTTAGGATTCGGCTTCGGGATTGAACACGTAGCCGACGGTATAATAAGGTTTAGAAAAGCGATAGTTAAGGGAGAGCTTAAAAGGTACGTTATAGTTGAGAAGATGAGACAGACACAACATAGCTTAAGGATGCACGAAATAGAAATAGTTAATGGCATAGGAATGAGAGTTAAGGCTGCAACAGAGATGAAGCGTGAAGACTCAAGACTACCAAGAAGTGTTGCAGCAAAAATGATTGAGGCTGAACTCAGAAAAATCCTAGAAATACCAGACGAGGATGAGGAAGCTGGGTGAGGTGGCGATTATGGCTATCAAGATACGGATAAAGCCTGGTGATAAAATACTTGAAGTAGACCTTAAAGGTAGGAGAGAGATTAGTGTTGAAGACCTACTTAGAATGATAGGGTTGAACCCTGAGACAGCACTTGCAGCATGGGATGACGGTAAAATAGTGTTGTTTGACGATGACATAGTTGCTGATGGAGAAGAGCTGGTAGTATACCTCTCGCTTAGCAGTGGTTAAGCTCACTAAGCGACATACTACATTCCATTATACCTTACTATTAGAGCACTTAAGTCATGTAGGTTAGACGTAGAGAGTAGGATTGAAGAATATGGTTAAGCTGTCTAACACCAAGTGTAGCTTCTGTAATCGTAGAGCAGTGATAAGAATTAGGTATGCGAGGTTAAACCTATGTGAAGAGCATCTAGAAGACTATCTGCTCCGTAAGACTAGGAGAGTGTTAGCCAAGGTACCTAACCTCCTAGAGTCGAAACGCCCCATAGTACTAGCTGTCTCTGGGGGGAAAGATAGTATAGCAATGCTCTACCTCGTGTCAAGAATCGTAGATGCAACTAAGATCATAGCAGTGCACATAGATTTGGGTATAGAGGGTTACTCTAAGAGCTCACTGGAAGCCTTCAAAAAGGCTGTTAGCGAGCTTAAAGTTAAACACATCATCATTGATGTGCATAATGTGTTAGGCTATAGTATCCCCAAACTCGCCAAGCTACTGCGAAGACCATACTGTAGCGTTTGTGGCATGGTCAAGAGGTGGATACTGAATACTATAGGGCTTGAAGTAGCAGCAGACTACATAGCTTTGGGACATACACTAGACGATATAATGGCTATAGCAGTGAAATCACTGCTCGCAGGTGACGTAGTATCACTAGCTAAGCTAGGTCCTTACACAAATCCTGTACCAGGTATCACTTGCGGGAGAATCAGACCTCTATACGAGGTAACTGAGAAGGAGACACTCACCTATGTCTTAACGAGGAGGCTACCAGTAAACTTAGAGCCATGCCCTCTAAGACCTAGATGGATTGTAGATGATGAGATTAAGAAGCTACTTGCAGAGATAGAGTACCATAGCCCTGGGACAAAGATAAGCTTCACGAGAAACTATATGAGGATCCTAGACTCACTACACACTAGCCTAAACGGTATTAAGAGCTGCAAAGTATGTGGAGGACCTACTTCTAAAGACAAGTGTAGCTTTTGTAGAGTAGTTGCAAAACTGTTCTCAGATCCAGAGGCAGGTCGAGAGGTGAGAAGGAGGATTCAAAGCCTAGTTAAAAGTGTTTTAGACTAAAAAGTTGAGGGCGAATTAAGCTCCGCTAATGCTGCTCTTACGCTGATTTCTCACTAGCGCTCTCGGCGCTTGGAAGAGCCTTAGGTAGCTCTGGGAACTCTGCTCTCATCCTCTGTTCAGCTATGACTGCCGCCTCTTCTAGGATCTTCTTAGCCTCCTCACTATAGACTGTTGGTAGGCTCATGTAGCTTGTGAACTCACCAGTCTCCATGACGACGCTCTCTAGTAGTTCACCAATCTCTGCTAGTTCTAAGCCTATCTCTGGCACTAAGCCTATTAGGTGTTTCTTAAGATCCTGTATGACTGCTACTACTGGTGCTAAGCCAACTAGTACATCGCCCATGGTCATAACGGTCTCAAGCCTTAAAGCAACTCTCTCAATCGCAAGCTTTGCTGTGAGTAGTGTCTTTGTTAGCTTCCTAACCTCAGCAACCTCAGCAGCATAGGCTGCAGCTCTAGCAGTATCCTTATCCATTTGTGCTTGGACAACCTTCTCGAAGAGTGCTGCATCTCTCTCCTTCATCTTAGCTATTATGTAGTCAAGTTTGTTGCTCTGAACCCTAAGCTTGTAGAGTGCTATAGCAAGCTTATGCCTTAGTGGTGGGGGTGGGTTAATCTTGTTTTTAACCTTCTCTATTATACCTGGACTCTTAGGCTGTGGTGTCCAACTCTTAACAAAATCCTCTACACGTGTCATGGCTGCTAGGCACCGTTAGAGTGCTTATACTGGTACCCTACCCTTAAGCTGGAAGTCACCGTAACACGAGCCCGCAACAATATTAACACTCCTCTAGTATTGCGGGAGACTCTACTTCTCAGCAATGGATGTAAGGTACTCCCTAATCCTCCACTTGTTCCTATCTGCTAAAGATAGGATGAACTTGAGCCCTCGCCGCACTAGGGCATACTTAGCGCCACGTAGATACTCGTCAACAAGCCTATTAGCCCAGTACAGTGCATGCTCTAAGCAGGCCATTAAGAGGTCTACATGGTATGGTTTAATCCTCCTAAACCACTCATTCCTTCCAAGCCTACTAGGCCCCATGGGAACGAAGAACATTGGTACTATTAGGCTACGGTAGGGTCTAAGACGTTTAACTAGCTCTGTAGTAGCTTTAACATCATCCTCCTCCTCTCCTGGGAGCCCAACTATTATAGTGGCAGCTGGAACAACATTAAGTTCGTGAAATAGGCTAAATGCGTGCACAGCAACTTCAGGCCACTCTTCGGGAGTGAAGGGTCTAGGTTTTGCTGGCATATGAATCCTCATAATCCTTGGACTACCACTCTCAAGTCCAACCTCGACACCAAGCATTCTTTGATTTACGCCATCGATAACCTCTTCAACAACTCTCCTCAGAACCTTCTCACCAGCCACTGCTGCTGCTAGAGAACAGTGACTCCAGCCAACACGCTTCCAGTAGCGTTTAGCAAGCTTATTCACCTTCAACACTGGGTCTAGTTTTGGTATAATGTCTCTTGACCCGTATAATAGTACGTCTGAAGCATGTAGGATACCGTGGTCAAGGCCTTCACGAGCATTAACACGTATCTCCTCCTCAATGAAGTCTAACGGGTACCAGCGTAGGGGGCGACCACCAACCGAGCAGAAGGCACATCTTCTTGGACAACCCCTACCTATCTCAACAAGACCATTAACACTAGCATGCCTTATTGGTGTAAGCTCTTCAATAGGAAGACTATCCTTAAACCCTATCTTGACGTATGAGGGGGGTTGTCGTCCACGAAGAATCATCCTAACAATCCTGGAAACCACAAGCTCCTCTCGATCACCATTACTATCTATAATCACGTCGACACCATACTTATCTATGAGCTCCCAGCGGTGAAGCCACTGCCAAACAGCAGGGCCAACAACAATGAGTTTAAACTCTACTCTTGACTTCATACGAGCAACCATCTCAATAAACTCCCTAAAAAGTACAACATTTAGGGGCTCCTTATCGGTGAACGCTGTCCAAGTAGTTGTTGGAGGATTAAGGCCAAACCAGTCATGATGCCTTATGATGAGAATCTTAGCTCCATCCTCAAGATATCTAGGAACATAGTCAGGATCAATAACAGCAGCCTTAACACCATCCCTAAGTAGCCTAGCCTCAATCCTCCTTAGACCATAAGGCGCCTGCCACACAACACCATTGTTATGGCGGACTGGTGGACAGAAAAGCCATTGTATAAAGCTACGTGGGAGTATTAAAGGCATTGTAGTACCGAATCCAAGGAACTCACTACCATGGTGATCTGTCATCAAACTACGATCAGTACTTAAGATCACATCAAACTTAGCCAAAGAGCTCACCTAGACAACCATATTCCTTAAGAATGCTTAACGCCTCATCACGATTACTAGCCATGGATACTACCAGAGAAGGGTATAGTACAGACTTAATCCACATGCCAACAGATGATACTAGTTCACCAAGACTACGAAAACCTGTAAAAACTACGTGAATTCTTGTAGCACCCTCAGCAATGAGCTTACGAACCATGTCATCTAGAGGCTCACTTGAAGCCTCAGCTCGATCCACAATAACACCGTAAACACCCCTACATATGGACACTATGTCCATATATAGCACCAATAGCCTTAAGCACTATAAAAGGGTTATAAGTTTAGCCTATCATGACCTCTTAGACACAGAAATACTATTAAACCCCCTATCCTGGCACCTATGCTTGTAGCTCGAAACACGCATGTAGAGTTGAAACCACATGTCGGAAAAGGATCTGGTTAAGGTAAGAGATCTCAAACCTGGAATGGAGAATGTAAATCTTGAAGTAAGAGTGATAGAAACTAGTGAGCCTAAAACCATACAGACAAGGAAAGGGGTAAGAACGATAAGTGAAGCCATCATAGGTGATGATACAGGGAGGGTTAGAGCAACATTATGGGGTAGAAAGGCTGGAACACTACATGAGGGGGAGGCTGTAAGAATTGAAGGTGCATGGACTACATCCTATAGGGGACGAGTAGTTGTTAATATTGGTTCTAGGACTCAGGTTAAGGAGGTCAAGAATGATAGCATCCCTCTAAGTGACGAAATACCATACCTAGAGCCTAAAGCTCCTAGAGCTCGCAGGCAAAGTAGGAGAAGAGGCCAAGAGCCATACTACGTGAGGCCAAAGAAGTAGTAGTTGTCGTAGTTTAGAGCTCTTCACACCCTACACGATTTTCTAGCACACTTACCCCTTGTCTTCTGAAACCCTCTTAGCTACTACTGCCGTACCCGTAGCTGTAACGACTATGAAGCCTTCAAGAATCTCGGTAGTCTCAAAGTCTACGCCAACAACAGCATTAGCTCCTAGACTTTTAGCCTTCCTAGCAAGATCTTCAAGAGCCTCTCTTCTAGCCTTCTCAATCTCACGTGCATAAGCTTCTCCACGACCACCAACAAGAGCCTCTAAGCTAGCAGCTAGTCTTCCCCCAAGACCCCTAGTTCTAACACTAATCCCTACAACAATACCTTTAACCTCAACAATCTTATAGCCAGGGATAGTTGGAGTAGTTACAAGCAGGATATCCATATGCTCAACACCAGCCATAATAGGGTGGAGCGATAGGGTATAAAATCATGGCTTACATGGACTAGTAGGTTCACCAGCATTGGAGTACACTAAACCGTACACTAGTTGATCTACTAGAGCATAAGCTAACCTCGATTAGACAGGGGGACGAGGCTGTAGTCTCCTACGTTAGCTAGCCCACTTAGCTAAAACTCCTTGAGACGTGTCAGGGAGAGTAACACCCATGTAGAACTATTGTGTGATTACCCACATCCAGAACAGATAGTTGTAGTTGGAGTGCTATGAAGGACTATTCAAATGGGCTAGCTCAGTGAGGCTAACTCTACATAGGTGTTTCACGTAGGGTAACACTCATTGCATACTATTGCTTAATGTAGTAGTCTACTTAAAACACAATGAACACAAACACCATGTCTCCTTCTAGTAGCTAGAATAGCAATATAATGTCGATACCTAGGTATAGTGTTTCATGGATTACTGTCTAGTAGCTGAAACCTATAACATTGTATGTGAATGTTACGCTCCTCGTGACCACCACTAAGGGTCTCTTATACCCGCCTCACAGTGATGTAAAGCTACGCCTAATAGTGTGATCGTAGGTGATCACTATGACTTTCTGTGCATGAGGCCTCACGGTGAAGTTAACTTCCAGTTAACTTCACCTCCAGGAGACTTTAACCCAAGAGCTATGATCCTAATGGGTGGCCTGTAGTTGCTCGAGGCTATGTGTGATCGTCTTCTGGTAGGCTAGCTGAGCGCCTATATTCTCAAACCTATGCTCAAAAGTTTAGTGTGCTATTCCTCTCACGTTTTAGCATGTCTAGTGGAAGGTGTTGTCTACTCTCCCATGGCTTATTTAGGATCTTGGACTCCTGTCCGATCTATCCTAGTTGCTAGGCTAGTGAGTGCACTGATGGACTGTCTAGTGTACTATCCTTTAGTTATCCTGGTGCACTCCTCACCATATACTATGCATTTGTAGGCGTTCTCTAGTTTCCCTATCCTTGCCTCCTCTCCACCACTCTCTATGAACCTTATTGATGCGAGTACTTTAGGCCCCATTGAGCCTGGTGGGAAGTGGCCCTCCTCATAGTATTTCAGTGCTTCTGCTACACTCATCTTCTTTATGGGCTTCATTCCAGGCTTCCCATAGTTTAGGTAGACGTAGTCTACATCTGTTAGTATTACTAGTAGTCTGCAGCCTAGTGCTGTTGCTAGTCTTTCAGCTGCTAGATCCTTGTCAACTACAGCTTCCACTCCTACAAGCTCTCCTCCAGCTCTGGCAACAGGTATGCCTCCACCTCCAGATGCAACTACTATCCATCCCTGATCGACTAGTGCTCGTATGGCTTCAACCTCAATATTCTCTATGGGGTCTGGTGATGGTACTACTCTCCTCCATCCCCCTCTTGGGTCCCTCTTGAATACCCAGCCCTTCTCCCTAGCTAGCTTCTCTGCCTGCTCGTGAGTGTAGAGGGGTCCTATAGGCTTAGTCGGGTTCCTAAATGCTGGGTCCTCTAAGCTTACAAGTACTCTATTTACTAGTGCTACTACACCTTTAATACCGTCACGGCCTAGGAGTCCTAGTCTTTGAAGCTCATTGTGTAGTGCTTGTACTAGCATGTATCCAAGCCAGCCTTGTGTCATTGCATCCGCTATGTCTAGGGTTAGTGGCTGATACCTATCTCTAAGCGCCTCCATCCACTCTAGTAGCATGCCTACTTGAGGCCCATTACCATGAGTTACAACTATCCTATAGCCTTCCCCAACTACTCTAGCTAGGGCTTCAGCTACTCTCCTAACTCTAGACCAGGACTCTTCAAGGCTTATAACCTTGGATCCTGGGGGCTGGAAGGCGTTCCCCCCTAGAGCAACCATTACTAGTTTACGGTTATCTCTCAGCCTTCTAGGCATAGGGTAGTTCACCCTTCTCGTGTATCCTCTAGTAGGTCTAGACTCTTTTAATGACTAGCATGCTATTGGGGTTTCCATCCCAGCCTATGATACTGATACTAGTACCCCTAGTGCTATGAGGGTCATTCCTAGAACCTTGCCTATGTTTAGCTTCTCCTTTAACGCTATCCTCGAGAGCACTAGTGTTAGTGGTAGGCTTATGGTTGATACTAGTGTTGCTTGTGCAGCACCTATTATTGGTAGGCTCATGTATAGGAGTAGGTCTCCAACACCTACCCCAAAGAAGCCCCCAATAGCTATGAGTAGAAGTGTTCTTCTAGGTAGCTGTAGGCTTTGTGGAGCCCAAGGGGATAACAGTATAGCTATTGTTGTAAGCTTAACCACGTCAACTAGTACTGGGCTCGTCTCCTCAGCAGCGATCTTAGCGATACATACACCTAGACCCCAGGCTATACTCGCTATAGAGGCCTCTACAACTGCGCGAAGAACCCTAGAGCCGTGAGCCCTACTAGACTTGGATCTTGAGAGGAATAGTACACCTAGAAGTACTAGGGCTAAGCCAACCCATAGACTATGACTGGGCTTTTCACCAAGCATAGTGGTAGCGAAGAATGCTGAGGCTACAACGTATGTGTACGCTACCGGGTAGACTATTGATACATCAGCATCCCTTAAGGCTGAAAGGTATAAGCAGTCTCCAACAACGCCTATTAGTATTCCAGCACCAATAGCATACACTAGCCCAGCTAGACTATACTTTAAGCCGTTGTAGAGGCCATAGGCTAGTACTACTGGTAGTGCTATAAGAAACCTAGGCCAATTACCAGCAAAGGGGTTCTGGATGCTAGTCATACCTAAACGGTATAGTAGAGCAGCAATAGACCAGCATAGAGCAGCTAGCACCGCATAGACTACTCCAACCACACCAACACCATGCAATCAGGCTATCACCCTTAATGGCTAGTAGACAACCCAGTCTACTACATGGGGGTTGTATCCTAGAATGGAGAAGCCTAAAATCTATAGTGTTGGCCACAGTTCTAGACGGCTTGGAGAACTAGTCTCAATACTTAAAAGGTATAATGTGAGAGTCCTCGTAGACGTTAGATCATATCCAACCAGTAAGAGAAACCCATGGTTCAACAAGAAGACTCTATCAGAGAGACTAGAGGCAGAAGGCATAAAGTACATGTGGCTAGGAGACCTACTAGGAGGACTACACGAACCATACTATCCAGAGAGACTAGAAACCCTAGACTACAGGATAGGGGTAGGAGTACTAGTATCACTAGCAGTAAGCCTACCAGGAAAAGTAGCGTTCATGTGTAGAGAGAAGTACTGGATGAACTGCCATAGAGCATACATAGCAGAAACCCTCCACAGCCTAGGAATAAAAGTAGTACACATCATAGACCTAGGAGTAGCAGAACAACATAAACCACTAGGAGTAAAACCATCCTGGCTAAAACCACTAGACATATAGTGGCAAAACACGAGAACTAACCATTTGGAGTAGCATGGGCCCGTAGCTCAGCCAGGATAGAGCGCCGGCCTTCGGAGCCGGAGGTCCCGGGTTCAAATCCCGGCGGGCCCGCCACACATATACCCTAAATATAGGTTTTTGAAGCGTCCCAGGTGAGTTTTTATACCTCTGGGATTGTCCCAGACTCATGATGGGAAATGGGACAAGGGCAATGCGTACTGGAAGAATGGCAAGCACGTGAGGTGCTCCATAAAACTCTACCGGCAATACGGAAGCGTGAGAAAACTAGCCGAGGCACTCGGAGCGAGTAAATCCTCGACCCACCGCTGGCTGAAGGGCGAGTCGATACCGGTTCTCATCCGTATGAAGCTATGTGAAATGCTACCAGAGGAAGAGCTGATCCAGATACTGAAAGGCCCGGAGTTACTGAAGCGCTACGGCATACTCGATGAG
>CAZTPV010000155.1:0-5032 GCA_964615085.1 uncultured Desulfurococcales archaeon | reverse complement strand
TTTAATGTGATCTATCCAGGGCTTATGGAGCTCTTTAGGTTTAATACCAGCCTGCTTAACAAGTTCATCTAGACTACCGATAACTACTATGTTTCCACACTTTTCACAAATCCAGATTGGTAGTGGAGTACCCCAGTACCGTTGACGACTTATAACCCAATCTTGCAATTCTTTAAGTAGGTTCAGTATACGATCTAGACCCCAGGAGGGAAGCCATCTAGCATTCCTAGCCTCTCTTATGAGTAGGTCCTTTAGCCTTGTAACCTTTATAACCCATTGTCTCGTAGCTCTAAGTACGACTGGTGTCTTACACCTCCAGCATACGGGGTATCTATGTTTAATCCATTTAGATCCAACTAATGCACCTAGCTCCTTTAAATCATTGATTATAAGCTTATTAGCTTCCCTTACGGTAAGCCCGGCATATTTTCCAGCATAGTGTGTAAACCTTGCTTCTTCATCTATAGGGACTATTATGTCTTCATCACTTACTCCGTATCTCTTGGCAACCTCAAAATCTTGGAAACCATGTGCTGGTGCTGAATGAACTAATCCCGTACCTTCATGTAGGCTTACAAACTCTCTTGCACTTACAACATAGTGATATTTCTTAGCATATAGTCTTTGAAGAGGTACAAACTCTTCTAATGGATTCCTATACTTTAGTCCCTCTAGCTTGCTCCCCTTAAACACCTCTATGATCCTATAACCTCCTAAACTACATTCCTTAATGAAATCGTTAATCCTCGTTTTAGCGACTATAAATTTCTCTCCTTGAGCTTCTAAGAGAACATATTCTGCGTCCGGGTGAACCATTACAAACATGTTAGCAGGTAGTGTCCATGGAGTTGTCGTCCACACCACAAGATTAGCATCAATATCCATTAGAGGGAACTTAACATATATTGATGGATCGGTTACATCCCTATACTCGACTTCATACTCGGCTAGTGTAGTGCCACATCGTGGACACCAGTATACCACTCTGTATTCTTTCTTAAGAAGCCCTTTATCGTAAGCCTTTTTAATGATTTGCCAAGCCTTCTCGATGTACTCGTCTCTAAGCGTCATGTACGGGTTATCCCAGTCCATGAAGACCCCAAAGAGCTTGAACCATTCTGTCATCTTCTTGACGTTTATGTTTACTAGCCTTTTACATTCTTCAATAAACTTGTCAACACCTATTTTATCCTCTATCTCCCTCTTAACCTTGATTCCTAATTTTCGCTCGGTCATAACTTCTATCGGTAAGCCGTGGCAGTCGTAGCCAGGTCTATCAGTAACATCGTATCCATTTAGTCTCCAAAATCTTAGTATGGCGTCTTTAAGGACCTTATTCCATATCGTACCAGCATGCGGAACATCACTTGAAGGGTAAGGCGGTCCATCAAGGAATTTGAATAAGGGTCTTCCTTTACACATCTCCTTTAACTTCTCGTATACTCTTTCTCTCTCCCAAAAGCTTCTTACAATATCCTCAACACGATGTGGGTCATAAACACCTTTAATCCTTTGTATCATTGTGCAATCCCTTCATAGTGTTGCCAATAAGGCTTCATAAATAAGCCTAACTACTCCTTCTCTAGCTTTAACTTGATGACTTAGCTAGCTGGGAGAAGACTGTTAAAAACCATGTTTCGCCTTTGCCGGCTCATCATGCTCTTCAGCGTTTGCACCCACGCTCATCCGGTTTTATCAATGCTAAGCAACTCTTTTTAAAAGATGGTGCTTCTCATCCCATAAACCTATATAGGAGTGGGAGGTAGTGGGAGCTAGTACCTCTGCTAAGAAGTTTACATGTCTTCATTGTATTTACTGTTGCTACTTTGGTTCTCTTGATGAAACACCCACGGTCTTCACGTGGGAAAAGAGAATGCTTGAAGACCTTGCAGAGGAGTATAGTGTTTCATTAAGTTTTAAACCCATCTTAGTGTTCAGCAATAATAGTGATAATACTTGTATTGTTGCACTATATAAATGGGTTATTCAAGGCTTTTGTCCATTCTATAGTGTTTGGGAGCGTCGGTGTATCATTCACTACTACAAGCCTCTAGCTTGTCGAATGTACCCCCTCATTCTAGACTTTAGCAAGGGAAGAATCCTTATCTCGAGAAAATGCCTGTGGGTTAGCAATGTTCATCCAGGTAAGCTAATTAATCTCCAGAAAGTATTCCCTGAAGAGCTGGAAGCTGCTATAGAGGCTTATGCCCATATAGCATCTATATTCGATGTAGCTAAAGAACTAAATTTAAAGACATTAAATCTGGAGCTGCTAAATAGATGTAAGCAGGTGATAGACTTCGATGAATACATTACAGAAAAGTAGACAGCGTTGTGTTATAAGGTTATTCTTCAACTGTTACTATGATGATGTTGTTAAGGAGTTAAAATCGAAGATAATGGAAATTAGTGGTGTCAAAAATATTTCCTATGTGCGATCAAGCATCGTAAAGGAGTTTCATTTTATCGAAATAGTTCCTGAAGATACTAAGCTAGTACAAACTATAGTCCTAAAAGTCAATGTGCTGCTTAACAACTATAAAGACATTGTTTATGGTGTAAAAATCTACCACACCTGTCTTACTTCTTCTTCTTAGACTTCTCCTTTCTCCCTTTCTCCTCACTACTGCTTGTTGTCATGAATAGTGTGGTTCTCTGTCTACCACCCACGACTCACACCTCAAAATGTTTTTACACTCCTCCGCTAACTATATTAGTCTTCATCGTATAGGATAAAGCTAGTGGCCGATGAAGTGTTTGCCGAGTGCTGAGTTAATGCTGAACACCCACTTCTGCGGAGGCTAGGATCACTTATGGTTAGGCCAAGAGACATTAAATTCCACGTCGCCATACCGTTATCCGTTATCAGTAATGAGCCTGGTCTGCTCAAGAAAACGATCAAGTTGGGAATAATAGCTAGGTTTTTATCAATTTTCAGAGTAGATACGCTTTGTATATACTTAGATCCATATGGAGATATTAGAGATAAGGATGTTGTTAAAACCATCTTAGACTATTTATTAACACCACCCTACTTAAGGAAGAAGATACATCCATTAACACCATTACTACGTTACGCTGGAATGCTACCACCACTTCAAATACCAAGCCACGGTTATTCCGAAGATAGTAGTATTAGAGAAGGATTAATAGTTGATTGCCGCGGTGATCTAGCGTATGTTGATGTAGGTCTAGAGGATACGATAAAAGTCAGAGTTGATAGGTGTAGAAAGGGTGAGCGTTTACTAGTGAAAGCTGAATCTAAGAGTGAAGGCTCTCCGGTTGATAGGAGTGAGGTCTATAGTGGGTTTAGCCTCAGATTTTTCAATAGCCTTAAGCTGCTTCTTAGTAGCTATAGTAATGCACTTAGAATCGCAACAAGCAAGTATGGGGCTCCAATAGCGAGCGTTATTAATAATATTGTTGAAAATGCTCGATCTCAAGGGGAACTATTAATTGTTTTTGGTGGACCTAAACAAGGCATATATGAGTTATGTGAGTTTGAAGGTATAAAACCTGATTCAAGCTTCCACTACATTGTGAATACAATACCTCTGCAAGGTGTTCATACCATTAGGACTGAGGAGGCTATTGCGGCAACACTAGCAATACTAAACATGTACATTCACTAGGCAAGTATGAGATGATAGGATTTATAAGCTTCTACATTTCGACTCCCCCATGCTTAGGGAGGTAGGAGTAAGCGCTCAAAGTTTCAGCAGGTTTATGTCAAAGTGGAGGGGTTAAGAGATGGGTGCAAGAAAGAAGCGAGCACCACGTCGAGGAAGCTTAGCTGTCAGGCCGCGAAAGAGAGCATCAAGGCTAGTACCTAGAGTGAAGACTTGGCCAGAGATACAATCTGAGAAGCCTCGTCCACTAGCCTTTCTAGTGTATAAGGCTGGTATGACGCATGTTTATATGATAGATGATAGGCCTGGAGCATTAACTCATGGAAGAGAGATATTTATGCCTGTAACAGTTGTTGAAGCCCCACCTATGGTTGTAGCTGCAGTAAGGGTTTATGGCTACGACCCCAACATAGGTCTTTACACATTGACTGAGGCATGGTATGACCCGGAAAAGCTTGTCGAAAAGTATAATGTTGACGTCTATAGAGTCGTGCCTAACCTAAAATTTAAGGATACCGATAAAGCGGTGAAGAAGATAATGGACTTAAGGGATAAGATTTATGACGTGAGGATAATAGCTTTATCGCAACCAAGACTTGTGGGCGGTCTTAGTAAGAAGAAGCCAGATGTACTTGAGATAAAGATTGGTGGCGGCAATACTATTGATGATAGATTAGACTATGCTGTGAAGATCCTAGGTAACACTATAAGTATAAGGGATGTCTTTGATGAAGGGCAGTTAGTGGATGTTATAGGTGTTACTAAGGGCAAAGGATTTGCAGGAGTTATCAAGCGTTTTGGCGTGAAAGAGTTACCTAGATGGCATAAGCATAGGAAGGGTAGTAGAAAAGTAGGTTCTAGGGGCCCTGCAACATCATTCTCATGGTCTGAAGTCCCTCAGCCAGGTCAGCTAGGATTCCACCGTAGAACAGAATACAATAAGAGGATCTTGAAGATAGGAGATAACGGTTTGGAGGTTACACCTGCTGGAGGATTCCTCCACTATGGAATAGTCAGGAGTACATATGCACTAATAGCTGGTAGTCTCCCAGGTCCTCCTAAGAGGCCACTAGTATTAAGGCATCCGGTAAGGCCTTCATGGACCCCTCCTGGACCGCCTAAGATAGTCTACATAAGCTTATCAAGTAAGCAGGGTAACTGAGAGTGAGGTGGTTAGAACATGAAGGGTGTAGTTGGTGCAACATTATTTCTAGTTATGAGAGATCCGCCTAAAGTTCCAGTATTTGACATTAATGGTAAGAGCATTGGAGAAGTGAAATTACCCAAAGTCTTTGGGCTACCAGTTAGGATGGATTTGATACGTAGAGTCTTTCTATCAGAGTTCACAGCGAGACTGCAACCTAAGGGCAGAGATCCAATGGCGGGTAAAAGAACTACAGCGA
>CAZTPV010000154.1:0-5345 GCA_964615085.1 uncultured Desulfurococcales archaeon | reverse complement strand
AACCATTACTTCAAGGCTCCATAAACTCATTCTCTCTCTTGCTCTCCGTTCAAGCGTCTTAGCCGTTGAGGCCAATAACCTCTTTAAGCTAAGGTCTAGTGCCTTTTCAAGGATGGTTAAAGGGTTTAGGTGTTTCTCACTAAGATCTTTTACTGAAAGCATCATGGAATAATATGCTAGACTTGCTGCGGTGTACCATTCACCTTTACCGTAGGCGCTCTTAGCTTGCGAGATTAGTCTCCTAACTACTTTGTTGCCTTTAATGAACTGGTTTTGTGACAGTTTTATTGCGTATGATAGGAGCCTTTGAGCTATCGGTTTAAAGTCTTTTAACGCTTTATGATAATAGCCTTTAACGCCACTAACATTGTAGAGCACTAGTAGGCTTGAGCCCATGAAGAGAGGTATGGCCTCATCAACACTACAGACTGGAACTACTATCCCCTTATACTCCTTCATTATCTGATCTAAATTAGGCTCGGTTCTAGGGATAGCTACAATCTTGTACCCCCTCTTCACTGCTGCCTCAATCTTACTTGCTACCCCCTTAACAGGAAGGATTACCCCTATAGGTGTAATCATGCCAGTCATTACAGCGTTTCCTTTAACCCCTGCACCATTGAGTAGTAATGCGTATGCTACACCTATTGGTAGACTTGCACTAGGGCCTTCAAGCCTTTCGTGAACATTAACGAATTTGAGTATAGCGTTAAAGCTTAATGGGTCATTGCCAGTAATTACTGCAGCATAGAGGTACCCTATGTAGCTTGACACTCTAGTGCTCTCAGCTACTAAGTTTCGAGGACTAACCTCAAGCAGGCCATGACCTGGAGCCTTAATCCCCACAATAGCGTTTACAAGTACACCTTTATTGGTCTCTGTGACGGCGAGAAGCGATATCCTTGTCGATATTGTCGATTGCGTCACAGCTACTAGTGGTGCGTGGAAAGTTATTACGAGTAGCAGGATGATTACAAGAGCCCTCTTTAGCAGATAATGTTGCGTCAAGGCCAGTATCCCCTTAAATTGCCAGTGATACTAAGTCTATCAAAATGGATGGTTTAAAACTGGTCTTGGAGAGTGCTAGACTCATGCTAGCTGAAAGACAAGTTGATTGTTCGCTCATACTTGATAAACTAAGGAAGAGAATTGATGAGTTAAAACAGGAGCTTGAGCTGCTTAAGCAGGTATACACGATTATTGAGCTTCACTGTAAATCTGGCGGTGAGGCAGGAATACATAGGGCCAGGAATATATTGAAGCTTGTTCTCCCTAAGCCTGTACCCAAATCTAATCCGTACATAAAGTATTTAATTAGAGTCCTTAAACAACTTCAAGAAGACTATGGTGATAAGCTTGACTATACTCTTGAAGAAACAGATGAGGGTGTCAAATCGATCGTCGTTATTGGCGTTGATAAGGATACTTACGATGAAGTGTATGCTGCACTGGATTATGTAGCTTTAAAGCTGGGTATTAAACGGTCTAAGGAGCAATATCAAGATCAAGAACAACCTGGTAGTAGCTAGGGCCAACACTACGTACAACACGTGCATAGCGTATTTTAAACCATGGTGTATATTTGTAGAGTTCATGTACAGTAATGTCTTTAGCCTTTTCGATAGGTTCATTAGGCTTCTTCGCTGTTACGTGTCAGTAGACGTGTACTATTCCTCCACTAGGCTTTAACGCTCTTATAGCATGGCCTAAGTGATGGAGAGCAAGCTCTGGAAGAGGCATTAATACTCTATCAGCGATCCTAGTTAAGTGGCATTCAATAATGTGGGCTGCGTCTCCAAGAAGAGGTACAACTATACTCTCAACTTTATTCGCCTTGATATTATAGCACATGAAGGTATACGCATCTGGGTTTATATCAATACTGTACACTTTTGATGGCTTTGAAGCTTTAGATATTATAATGGAGAATAGGCCTGCACCAGCATACATGTTGATGACTAGCTCACCCTCTCTAACCTGTTTTGCGATTCTTAGATGCTCGTAGGATAGTCTAGGGCTAATGTAGACACGAGATATATCTACTAGAAAGCTGCAGCCATGCTCACGATATAGGGTTACGGTTCTCTTCTCACCAGCTAAGTGTATGTACCTTCTAAGTCTATAGACACCCTCAACAGGTGATGAGATAGCCCATACACTCTTAACGTATTTTAGCTCTCTAAGTAGCTCCTCTGCAATAGGTTTTAGAGTCTCTGGCTTAAATCCAAAGGGTACTCGTAGTACGGCTATATCGCCAATAATGTCTATTCGTGTCCATATGCTCTTAGCTACTTCATCTCCTAAAACTCTACGAGCTATACGGCGGAGAAGCGGTTCCCTATTATCATCAGCCAAGGCTAAACACATCACCACTCAGTACCGCCTGAGTACATCACCAAGTACGTGTAATACAATGTTGTAGTGGAAAATAAACTCTAAAGAGCCTTACTCCTCTATCTACGCGATTAGCGTAAGACTCAAGAACACCTAGTAATAGTCATATACTCATGGTGCCGGGGTGGCCGAGCGGTCAAAGGCGGCGGGCTGCAGAGGGCCTCGAGAAAACCGCCCATCGGAGACCCGTTGGTCCCGGGTTCGAATCCCGGCCCCGGCTCCATTCTCAAACCACTAGTTATTAAAACCGGGATTACGCTAAAGTACTCAGGTAGAGGGTTTTTGGTTTTGAGTGAGAACGTCACTAATATAGTTAAGCGTATTGCGCTACGAAGAGGCTATAAGTTTAAGATTGCTAAGGGCGGCAATACTCTACAGCTTATTCACCCAGAGGCTCCCTTAACTATTAATATTGTCTTACTAAATGGTGCTGCTGAAGTTAGACTAGTATATGATGAAAAACTCATAAGGGATTACCTAGGCGATGTTGTTGAAGCTGAGGAGGATCCTCGTAGTACTATTGAGGAGTTAATGGATGCTATAACTATGGTTGCTAATGAGGTAGCTCAAGAGCTATCTAGAATGGGGTTAAAGGTAAAAATATATGTTAGAGATGCAGTAATGGATATTCTTGAGATGCTTGAGGATCTTGAGGAACTTTAGTTGATGGGGTGTTGATGAGGGCTAGATATGCTGAATTTATGATGAGGGTTTCTGGTGCTGAGCTTGAAGAGGATAAGAGTATCAGAGCCTTGTATTGGAGATGAGGAGGTTGAAGCAGTAATTAGAGTCCTGCGTAGTAAGTGGCTTGCTCATGGACCTTTAGTGGAGGAGTTTGAGAAGCTATTCGCATCATACGTTGGCTCTAAGCATGCTATAGCAGTGGTTAATGGTACTCAAGCACTAAAACTAATACTGCAGTCAATAGGTATTGGCCCTGGAGATGAAGTTATTGTACCCTGCTTTACATTCATAGCAACAGCAAATGTTGTTATAGGCCTTGGAGCTAAGCCAGTGTTTGTAGACATATATGAGGACACTTACACGATTAATGTTGAGAGAGTTGTTGAGGCTATAACGCCGAGAACTAGAGCAATAATAGCTGTCCATCTCTTTGGACATCCTGCCGACATGAGAGCTTTAAGAGAGATAGCTGAAGACTATAAGCTAGTACTGGTAGAGGATGCTGCTCAAGCCCATGGCGCTTCAACACCAGAAGGTATGGTGGGATCTCTAGGAGATGCTGCAGCGTTTAGCTTCTACGCCACAAAGAACATGACTACAGGTGAAGGTGGTATGATAACAACTAATAGTGATGCTATAGCTTTTAGGATACGAATGCTTAGAAACCATGGGCAAACTGAGAAATACCTCCATGTATGCTATGGTGAGAACTACCGTATGACATCAATACAAGCCGCCATAGGTATTGTACAGTTAAGAAAGCTTGATAAAATGAATGAAGCTAGGAGGAGGAATGCACACTACCTCACCTCTAGACTTAAGCCACTAGGCTTCATAACACCCATTGAGAAGCCTGGCTATAAACATGTCTACCACCAGTACGTCGTACGTGTGGTCGAGAGTAAGGTGGGTATTACGAGAGACACTCTTAGGAGAGAATTAGAGAAGAGAGGAATTGAAACAGCTATACACTATCCAAGTCCTATTCCAGATCAACCATTCTACCGGGCGTTAGGATACCCTCCATCAAGGCTCTTATGCCCTACAGCACTCAAGGTCTCAAAGGAGGTTATGAGTTTACCTGTACACCCATGCTTATCTAGAGAGGATTTAGAGTTCATGGTAAACGCTATAAGAGAGGTTATCGAAGGTTACTAATCATGGTGATGACCCTCCTCTCACCCCCCAACTGAGAGGTGAAGAGCCTTACGGTAGCTGACACTCCTAGCTCTAGGAGCCTCCTCTACAAGGAGTCACCTAGGTTTAAACTATTAAAGCTTCTACACGAGAAAGGGCTTTACACAATTACTAGTTTAAGGCGTTTAAGTGCTCCAAAATCAGTCTCAAACCCTTTTCAAAAGATATCTGTTAGACTACTTGTATGGGGTGGCGATCTAGTTGAGCTTAAACTTAAGAGGAGTAAGATAATTGATGTAGAGTACTATAATGGTAAATGCTTTTTCTATGTTGAGGGAGCTAAGGGTGTTATAAACACTGATATAGTTTACGATGATAATGCTAGCTCAAGTAGGTATAGAGATGAGCTACTCAGTATTGTTTTAAGTCAGGATAAACCATTAGTAATAATTGACCTAGGACTACTACTTGACCATCAACACTACAAGGAGTATGAGAGTCTTAGGAGGCAGCTTGCAGCTAGCCTCGCTGTCATAAGGAACTGGTTGTGGGATCGCCACTTAGTTTTAACAAATGCTATACCAGGAGTCTATACATGGATATCAGTGCTCATGGGCAGAGCGGCTGTAAGAGAAGTTTATACCAGTACCTCAGAGTTTATAGCCACTGAAAACTTGAGGAGAGTTATACTCTTAGATCCAAGTGCCGAAAAAACTCTAAGTAAAGACGACATACTATCTTTTGATGCGATAATAGTTGGAGGGATAGTAGATAGAACACCACGTAAAGGATTAACAGAGGTTATAAGAAGACGCATCTACACTAAAATCTATCCTAGAAGAATAGAGCTACGTGGAAGCCCTATAGGCGTACCTAATAGGATCAACATGATAATAGATATAGTTATGAGGGCTAGGTACCTTTATGATGGTGATATCGAGAAAGCTATTAAGAGTGTAATGAGTTTTAGAGACGCTAGGCTAAGAGCATATATTGAGATAGCTAAGTGGGCCTCAAGAACCAGGAGAACAAAAGTCCCTTGGAGCCTATATTACGAGCTATCGAAATGGCTTCCTCTAAGACCTATCGATTTTATTAAAGCTGTAAAAATGGCTAACCTCGATATAGAG